>JAEVZN010000340.1 GCA_023392205.1 Pseudomonadota bacterium | reverse complement strand
CCTTCGCTCTGCTCAGTCGATCGACCCTCCGCACCGCTTCGCGGGGGGAGGGAGAAGGAAAGAGCGACGCATTCTCAGAAATAATCGAAATACTCATTCTGCTCCCATTCGGTGGGCTCGTCGGCAGGATGACCCGCGACACCATGCTCACGCTTCCATGTCTCGAAGCGGCCGAGTTCGGTGCGCTTGAAGGCGAGGAAATAGTGAATGAACGTCTCGCCGAATTGCTCGCGGAACAGGCTTGAGCCTTCCAGCGCCGCCAGTGCGTCATCCAGCGTCTTTGGCAGCAACGGAAACTCGGAATTATACGGGTTCAGCTCCTGCGGGCCGGGCGCGCGCTTGCTGGCGATGCCGTCGAGACCCGCAACGATCTGCGCCGCGATATAGAGATACGGATTGGCGGACGGCTCGCCGATGCGGTTCTCGATCCGTGTTGCCGGATCGTGCGGCGCGCCGAGTACGCGCGCCATCACGCCGCGATGATCGTAGGCCCAGGTCGCACGATCTGGCGCCAGCGAGTTCGGCCGGTAACGGCGATAACCGTTCACCGTCGGCGTGGTGAAGGGCGTTGCGGCCTGTGCATGCGCGAGAAGCCCGGCGAGATACTGCATTCCGATATCCGAAAGCGGTGTATCCCCGTCCGGCATGAAAAGGTTTTCGTTGCCGGCCGCATCGGTGAGCGATTGATGCAGATGCCAGCCGCTGGCGCAGAAGCCTGGAAGTGCGGGGCGCGCCATGAAGCTTGCGAGATAGCCCATGCGGCGGGTGATCTGTCGCGTCGCGCTGCGGAACAGGACCAGATTGTCGGCGGTGGTCAGCGCATCCTTCGGGGCGAAGGTGCATTCGACCTGTCCCGGCCCCCATTCGTTTTCGATCGATCGCAGCGGCAGGTCGAGCGTCTCGAAATGCTCGGCGAGTGCCGTCAGCACCGGCTGCATGATGTCGAAATTGGATTCGGAATGGTACGAGTAGCCCGCCTCGACCGGTATCGTGCGGATTGGCTTACCCTTGATACCGATGCGGCCAATGTTCTCGGCCGCCAGCCGGTCGTCGGCGAGCCGCAGCAGATACCATTCCACTTCCAGCCCGACCGTCAGTCCGTATCCCTGTTCGCCGAGACGGTTGAGTTGCTTCTTGAGCAATTGCCGCGGCGAAAAGTGAAACGGGACGCCGGTGCTGAAATATTCGTCGCAGAGCACCCATCCGATTCCGGGCGCCCAGGGCAGCACGCGGAAGGTCGCGGGGTCCGGGACAATGGTGAGGTTGGGCGACCCTGTCATCTCGGTCAGGCCCATGCCGCCGCCCGGGGTGAAAGAAGCGAAGGTCCGTGCACCGGAGGCGTCGAGCGTCGTGGTCGCGACGTTGATGTTGTAGCCGCTCGTCAGTGCCGACCTGAAGGCGGGAAGGGTCACCTCCTTGGTGCGCGCATGGCCATGCGTGTCCGACCAGACCAGCCGGATCAGTTTCAGCTTCCCGCTTTCGGCGCGCTGCAGGATCTCTTGTGCCTGCCGGGTCTGGTCAGCGGTCCAAAGTGAGAAGCGCGCAATAAAGGGGGCGGGCTTGGTCATTTGCATTCCGGGTCGTTCGAATGTGGCAGAGGCGTCCATATCAGACCCGGACGTTATCGCCTGCGGGGCGCTGAGAAAGGAATCATTCTGAAAAATCGACACTGGCCGATCAAATGTATAATCGGCCACAATTCATGTCATAAGTGGCATATGTCGAAACGCCCGCCTGCGCTGTCCTCCACCTTGCGCAAATCGGCCCAGCCGCTGCGGCGGCGGGTACGGATGCGGCAGCTCGAACTGCTGGCCGCACTCGATCAGGCTCAAACCCTGAGCGCGGCAGCGCACGCGACGCGGCTCTCGCAGCCGGCGGCGTCGAAACTGCTGGGCGCGCTGTCGGACGATCTGGGCATGCTGTTGTTCGAGAAATCCGGCCGGACCTTGCGGCCGACCGCCGCAGGGCGGGCACTGATCCGGCATGCTGCGAACATGGTCGGCCATCTCGACCGCGCCCAGGCCGATCTGGAAGCGATAGCCGGCGGCCTGACCGGCGTCGCTGCAATCGGTGCGGGGATCGGCGCCTCCTATGTGCTGGTGCCGCGCGCGCTGTCGCTTTTGCTCGACGAGGCGCCGGGCATCGTGATCACCATGCGCGAAGGTGCGATGGAGGAGCATTTTGCGATGTTGCGCGACGGACGCCTCGATCTGGTCGTCGGCCGGGTCGAGCCGGCGCTGGTTCACCGTGATTTCCTGCTCGACGATCTCTACGATCCGCGGGTGCTGATCGTGGCCGGGCCCCAGCATCCGCTGGTGCGGCAGAGCGAGGCGAACTGGGCGCAACTGGCCGAACAGGACTGGATTTTGCCGCAGGAGGGCACGCCGATGCGCGCGGCCATCGAGCGGATATTCCGCCGTATCAAGCGCAGGCCGGGCCGCTGCATGGTCGAATCGTCATCCATCCAGACCAATGTCAGCCTGATGAATGTTCGCAACATGCTCTGGGTGCTATCCGAAGACATCGTTGTTTATTTCGAGCGGCTAGGCCTTCTTCGGCGGATTGCCGTGGCTACAGCGCGTCCGGCCGCCGCATTGTCGGTGGCGCGGGTGCGTGGCCGAAATCTTTCGCCTGCCGCTACCCGGCTGATGGAATGCCTTCACCTTGCGGCGCGCGAGATCGTGACGGCGGATAAGGCCGGTCCGGGCTGACGAGCTTCCAGCCCCTGCCCCGATCCCGGTTCGCCGTCTTTCATTTTTTTCTCTTCCGGCGCTCTGCCCAATGCGGTCGCCCGCAGCCTCTTGTCCGCCAGATATAATATTAGTATTATATCTGGCATGGAAAAGTCGCAGACCCGCAAGCTCGCCCGCGGCGCCCCCTCTGTCCGGGCGGGGCGTCCGGCGCGCAAAAGTCCGCATTCCAGTAAGGATACGGGCGGCACTGAACCGCGGGCCGTGCCTCGTGCTGCGGTAGAAAACCCGGAGGCCGCGCCGCGTTCGCGCACCGGTAAGGCCGCAACGGCCTTGCCATATCGCATCACCGATTATCCGATGCATTACTTCGCCGCGATCCAGCGGCAGAACCAGCTCAATCTCGGCCGTGTGCTGCGGCCACGCGGGCTCAGCGTGCCGATGTGGCGCGCCATGTCGGCGTTGCGCCAGAAGGAAGGCCAGACCATCGGCGAGATCGCCCAGCTTGCAGTGCTCGACCGCTCCAGCCTGGGACGCCTGCTCGACGATATGCAGAGGGACGGTCTGGTCGAGCGTGCGCCGCTGCCGGATGACCGCCGCGCATTGGCCGTGCGGCTCACCGGGAAGGGCCGCGCCGTCTTCGAGGAAACCCGTTCGGTGCTGCAGGCGCATTACCGCAACGTGCTGAAGGGCGTCGAGCCCGCAGAATTCGAGACGCTGATGCGGGTATTGCGCCGGGTCAAGGCGAATGTCCGCATGATGGCAGATGTGGCCGACCTGGACATCGATTAGGCGCAGCATGCGGGGCGGAGGAATCGTAACGATGAAGTTTGTGTTTCTCACCGCCTGGATCGCCAAGCTCACGAGCCGGTTTCGCCGAAACACGAATGTGTACCGGCCTGAACGCCATTACATGCGCGGGCCTGGCCCGAAAGCGCAGCGCCGCGATACGTCGCAGGTCTCCGCTTCCGGAAAATCCCACATCAAGGCCTAGAACGGACAAAGCAGTAAAATGGCTTCGAAGCGCGATTATTATTTTCCCAATACTGAGGAACTTGCTCCTGACGAAATGCGCGTGACCGCGTTGGGAACGGGGCGGCCTTTCGTGCGCCGCGCACAGGCCAATACGTCATGGCTGATCGAACTCGGTAACGGCGACAAATTTGTCTGGGATTTCGGCTCGGGATCGCAGACGAATTTCACCGCGCTGGAGATTCCGCACCAGGACATCACGGCGTTTTTCGCCACGCATCTGCATACGGATCATGTCGGCGATTTCGCACAGGTCTGGATCGGCAGCTGGGCTGGCGGCCGCTCCAAGCCCCTGATTGTTTACGGTCCGTCCGGACCCGAGCCGAAATACGGCATGCGTCATTTCGTCGAAAAGCAGATGGAGTCGTTTGCCTGGGATACGGATACGCGGCATGGCCTGCTGCCCGATGCCGGCGCCGAGGTCGAGATACACGAATTCGACTTCGCCACGACCGGCACGATCTATGAGAAGAACGGCGTCATCATCAAAAGCTTCCCCGCCATTCATATCTATGATGGGCCGGTCAGCCTGCGGCTGGAATGGAACGGGCTGTGCTTTGTCTTTTCGGGAGATACCACGCCAAGCCAGTTCTTTGTCGACAATGCGCAGGGCGCCGACCTGCTGGTGCACGAGGCCTTCAACACGGTTTCGCAGCTGATGGAGCGCTCCGGCTATGACGAGCGGATGGCGAAGGGCATCGGCACCATCGCCCATACGGCACCGAGCGAGGTCGGGCATGTCTTCGCGCGCACCAATCCGCGCCATGCGGTGATCTACCACTTCTTTAACGATTTCGACACGGCCGCAGAGATGGAACGTGACGTGCGGCAGGGCTGGCAAGGCCCGCTGACGCTGGCGCAGGATCTCATGGTCTTCAACGTGACAAAGGACGAGATCCTGGTGCGGATGGCGGTGACGCCCGATCACGTCTGGCCCAACAAGAAGGAGCATTCGTCGTTCCTGTCCGGTTCGCGCAAGCAGCGGCTGCAGATGTCGCGCTGGCTCGCGGACAAACAATTGTTTCCGAAGTTCTGAATTCAAGAAACGCGAGAAGCAGCCGGCGCAAGGCTGCCGCCGGGACTGTCCAGACCAAGCATCAACACCTTCAGGAGCAGGCCATGTCTCGTTTCGGTTTCAGATCGTTTCTCATCGGTGCCGCGTGTCTTTCTTTGACGGCGGCAATGCCGAATGCTGCGGTTCAAGCGCAAGATTACCCCGCCAAGCCGATCCGAGTGGTCCTGACCTATACGGCCGGCGGCGTGTCGGAAGCGGTGGTGCGGCTGCTGGCGCCGAAGATGGAAGAGGTGCTCGGCCAGAAGCTGATCGTGGAAGCCAAGCCCGGCGCGGCAGGCAACATCGGTACGCAGGAGGTCGCGAAATCGGCTCCGGACGGCTATAATCTGGTCGTCACCGCGACCAATAATTTCGTCATCAATCAATTCACGACGAAGATGAATTTCGATCCGCTGAAGGATCTCTCGCCGGTCGCCAAACTTGCCGACGTACCGCTTGTGCTGTTCTCCAACCCGGCAGTCCCGGCGAAGAATTTTGCCGAATTCCTCGAATACGTGAAGGCCAACCCGGCGAAGGTGAATTTTGGATCCCCCGCACCCGGGACGGTCAATCACCTGCTGCTCGAACGCATCAAGCTCGCGCGCGATCTCGACATGCAGCACATCCCCTATCGCGGTTCGCCGCAAGGGGTGATGGCGCTGCTTCAAAACGACATCCAGTTGTTCACCGTTGGGCTTGCCGCCGGCCTCGGCCATCTGAAGGATGGCAAGTTCACGGCGCTTGCCGTGGCAACCGCCGAACGGCTGCCGGAATTACCGGACGTGCCCACGCTCGGCGAGAGCGGGCTGCCCGGTTTCACGGGGTCGAACTGGTGGGGCATGGCGGTTCCCACGGGCACGCCGGAGCCAGTCATCGCGAAATTGCGCGAGGCGGTGCAGGCGGCCCTCAAGGAGCCGAATGTCATCGAGCGTTTCAAGACCCTTGGCCTGCAAGTCCCGAAAGAGACACCGGAGCAATTCGCGGCCGGTCTCAAGGCGGAAGCGGACCTCTGGTCCGAGACTGTGAAAAAGGCCGGCGTGAAGCTGCAGTAACGCTTCGCATCGCCCCTTGCGCGTCTGAAGCTTACTCCCTAGAGACACTCGACATCCGTTCAGTCTCGCCTGCGCGGCCTGAACGGAAGGAGAGGGAGCCGTGGCGTGTCTTCGGGAATGCGCAAGGGCCTGACCAGTTACGGCGACAAGGACTTCTCGCTGTTTCTGCGCAAGGCCTTCATCAAGGGCATGGGTTATTCGGATGACGCGCTGGATCGCCCCATCGTCGGCATCACCAACACCTATTCCGATTTCAATCCCTGCCACGGCAACGTGCCGCAACTGATCGAGGCGGTGAAGCGCGGCGTGATGCTGGCCGGCGCGATGCCGATGGTGTTCCCGACCATTTCGATTCACGAAAGCTTCGCCTATCCAACCTCGATGTTCCTGCGCAATCTGATGGCGATGGATACCGAGGAGATGATCCGCGCGCTGCCGGTCGACTCGGTCGTGCTGATCGGTGGCTGCGACAAGACCACGCCGGCGCAGGTGATGGCGGCGGTGAGCGCCGACCGCCCCACCATCGTGCTGCCGGTGGGTCCGATGCTGGTCGGTCATTTCAAGGGCGAGGTGCTCGGCGCCTGCACAGACTGTCGCCGCTTGTGGGGTGAATTCCGCGGCGGCCGTATGTCGGGCGAAGACATTGAGGTGGCAAACGAGCGGCTGGTGCCCTCGGTCGGCACCTGCGGGGTGATGGGCACGGCCTCCACCATCGCCTGCATGATGGAAGCCATGGGCATGACGCTGCCGGGAGCGGCCACCATTCCCGCGCCGCATGCGGATCGGGTGCGGATCGCGGAAGCGACCGGCAAGCAGGCGGCGGCGCTGGCAAAGACCGGAGCGCCGAAGCCGTCCGAGATCATCACCAGGGACGCGCTGCATAATGCGATTGTCATGCTGCAGGCGATCGGCGGCTCGACCAACGGCGTCGTGCATCTGTCCGCCATTGCCGGCCGCACCAGTACGCCGCTGTCGCTTGAGGAATATGACGAGATCGGCAAGCGGACGCCGGTGCTGGTCGACCTGAAGCCGTCCGGCGATCATTACATGGAGCATTTCCATTATGCCGGGGGCGTGCCGCGGCTGATGCAGGAATTGAAGGACGTGCTCAAGCTCGATGCGAAGCATGTGATGGGCGGTACGCTCGGCGATGCCATCAAAACTTTCGAGGATGTGCCGGGCCAGACCGTGATCCGCCCGCGCAACGCGCCGTTGAAAAAAGAGGGCGGTCTCGCCGTGCTGCGCGGCAATCTCTGTCCGCGCGGCGCCGTCATCAAGCAGGGCGCGGCGTCGCCGAAACTGATGCAGCATGAAGGCCGCGCCGTGGTGTTCGAATCGGTCGCCGACATGACAGACCGGATCGACGATCCGGCGCTCGACATCACCGCGGAAGACGTCATCGTGATGCGCAATGCCGGTCCCATTGGCGCGCCCGGCATGCCGGAAGCGGGCTATATCCCGATTCCAAAAAAGCTCGCGCAGCAGGGCGTGAAGGACATGGTACGCATTTCCGATGCGCGCATGAGCGGGACGGCCTTCGGCACCATCGTGCTGCATGTCTCGCCGGAATCCGCCGTGGGCGGTCCGCTGGCGCTGGTGCGGACCGGCGACCGGATCAAACTCGATGTCGCGAACCGCAGCCTCGACTTGCTGGTGAGCGATGCCGAGCTTGAGGAGCGTCTTAAGTCATGGAAGGCGCCCCCGGTCCCGGAAGACGCGCGGCGCGGCTACGCGAAGCTCTATCGCCAGCATGTGCAGCAGGCGGACGAGGGCTGCGATTTCGATTTCCTGACGCGGGTTCCGGACTGACCCGCCGCAGCTCTATTCCGCGAGCTTGCGGCGCGCGGCTTCCCGATGCTCGGGCTGGATCGCCGTCATCACCACCTTCATGGCTGCCGCCAGCACCGCGGCGTCGTCGGTGAACCCGACCAGCGGCAGAAGGTCCGGTACGGCATCCATCGGCACCACGAAATAAGCCAGCGCGCCCAGCAGCACCATGCGCACCTGCATCGGCGTCTGCCGGTCGAAGGCGCAGTAATAGGCGGCCAGCAGATCCTCGGCGAAGGGCAGCCTGCCGGCGAAGCGGCCGATTTTCGGCCAGAATCCGCGCCGAACCGTCCACTCGTCGGTGGAGCCGGAAAACGTCTCGTCAGCAGTCTCCGCGCGGTTCATCCTCTCCTCCCGCAGTCGCAGGTCCTTTAAATGGCGATTGTCGCCGGTCGCCGCAAGCGTCCAGGCCAGACCCGTACGGGCTTTGAAAGAATCAAAGCCGGGGCTCTGGTTTCTTGCATTGACGCGTTTTCTTCACGCGAACCGGTATCCACTTCGCTCGAAAACGCTCTAACA
>JAEVZN010000339.1 GCA_023392205.1 Pseudomonadota bacterium | reverse complement strand
GTTGTGCCCTGCCAACAGATCCATAGGTTTAGTGCCCCCGGGTTTAGTGCCCCCGCCGCATCCGCATGACATAGCCGATGACCTCCGCGACCGCCCGGTAATGCTCGACCGGGATTTCCCGGTCCACTTCCGTGGTCGCATGCAGCGCACGCGCCAGCGGCGGATTCTCGACGACGGGAATGTTATGCGCCTCGGCGATCTGCCTGATTTTCAGGGCCAGCTGGTCGAGCCCCTTGGCCACGCAGAGGGGCGCGTTGTCGCCCGCCTCGTATCTCAGCGCCACGGCAAAATGGGTCGGGTTCATGATGACCACCGATGCATTGGGCACGGCCGCCATCATGCGCTTGCGCATCCGGCCTTCGCGGATACGCCGGATGCGCGCCTTGACCATCGGGTCGCCGTCGGATTGCTTGAACTCTTCCTTGATCTCGCGCAGCGACATCTTCTGCTTCTCGAACCATTGCCGGTATTGGAAGAAGAAGTCGGCGGCCGCGATGAAGGCCATGATGACCACGACAAAGGCGAACATCTTCAGGGCAAAGACGACGGTAAAGGGAAGGATCGCCGCCGCATCGAACGTGACCAGCGTGTCGAGGCGGTCGCGCTCGGGCCACAGCAGAAGCGTCAGCACGGTGCCGATCAGCGCGATCTTGGCGATGCCCTTGGCAAAATTGAACAGGGCTATTTTCGAGAACAGACGCTTCAATCCGGCCAGCGGCGAGATTTTAGAGAGTTTCGGCTTCAGGCTTTCCGCGGACCAGACCATGCGGTGCTGAATAAGATTGCCGCCGACCGCAAACAGCGCGATCAGCAGGATCGGGATTGCCAGCGCGGTGAATGTTTCAAAACCGATGCGCCCGGACAGACGCGCGAGCGACGGCCCGTCGACCGGAATCCGGTGGGCGTTGGCGATGATGCCGCCAAGGCTCGTTTTCAGGCTTTCGCCCATCGAACTTGAAAAGGCCACCAGCATGAGCGTGGCACCGGCCAGCACGAACCAGGTCGATACCTCCTGGCTCTTTGCGACATCGCCGCGCTTGAGCGCATCGTCCAGTTTTTTCTGGGTCGGGTCTTCGGATTTTTCGTTATCGTCGTTCTGGTCGGCCATCGCGCCCCCGGCTCATGAAAAGGGCGCGAGTTCGCGCAGAACGCCGGCCAGAAACTCAAGGAACGTCGTCATCATGGCCCCGACCACCGCCAGAAGGATCAGCAGTCCGAGCAGGATCGACAGCGGCAATCCGACGAAGAAAACCTGCATCTGCGGCATCAGGCGCGACAGCAGACCGAGGCCGAGATTGAACAGCAAGCCGAAGACCAGAAATGGCGCCGCGAGCTGGATGCCGACCTTGAAGGCGCCCGCCACGGTCTGCGTGAACAAAGCCGCCACATCGCCGATCATGATCGACGCCCCCGGCTCGAAGATGCGGTAGCTGTCGTTCAGCGCGGCAATGACGAGATAATGCAGATCGGTCGCGAAAATCAGCGTGATCCCGAGGATCGTCAGTAAGTTGCCGACCAGTGCGCCCTGCTGGCCCTGCGAGGGATCGATGGCGGTGACGAATCCGAGGCCCATCTGCTGCGCCACCACGGCACCGGCAACCTGGAGCGCGGAAATCGACAGCCGTGCGGTCAGCCCGAGAATCGCGCCGATGAAGATTTCATGCCCGAGCATGAGCAGCACCGGGAAGGGTTCGCGCAGATCCAGCGTATAGGCCGTGCGATGTAGCGGGAAAAACACCGCAGCCAGCACCAGCGCGACCGTCAGCCGGATGCGCACCGGCATGGTCATTTCGCCAAGCCCCGGCAACAGCATCACCATGGTGCCGATCCGGGCGAAGACGAGCATATAGGTGGCCGCCATCACCGGAAGGAAAGCGACGTCGATCCGCATGCCTTCCCCTTTTGTGCGCAGGCTCCTGCGGCCGGCGCGGCATGGCGGTCAATGGCCGCTGACGATGCGCGACGAGATCCGCATCATGTGAGCCTGCAGTGAGGCGGCCATAAACGGAAGCGCCAGCAGCATGGCGACGAAAATCGCCAGGATTTTCGGCACGAAAACCAGGGTCATTTCCTGGATCTGGGTCAGCGCCTGAAACAGCGAGATGGCGACGCCGACAAACAGGCCAACCAGCATCAGCGGGCTTGCCACAAGCACCAGCGTGATGATGGCGTCGCGGGCAACGTCGAGGACTTCGGGGCCGGTCATGACTTGTCTTTGTGCTCTTTGGGGAAATAGGGCGACCGGCTGGGCGGCGTCAGATCGGCTTCCGCATGATTTCTTCATAGGCCGCGATCACCCGGTCGCGTACCCCGCCCAGGGCGTCGACCGCCACTTCCGATTCGGCGACGGCGGTGACCACATCGACCACATTGGCCTTGCCTGCGGCCATCGCCTGGGTCTGTCCGTCGGCGGCGCGCGCCGTCTGCGAGATCTGCGACATCGCATCCTTGACCAGCGCGCCGAAATTCTGGCCGCCCATGGCGTCCGACAGCGCGCCCGCATTTCCCGCGATACCGGCCGTCGGATCGGACAATTTGGCGAGGCTCGCATAGGCCTTGGCCGCGCTTGCTGCAGTCTGCATCGCTCTTTTCCCCTCAGGCCCTCAGGATGTCGATCGTGCGCTGAAGCATGCGCCGCGTCGCACCGATGACGTTGATGTTGGCTTCGTAGGACCGCTGCGCCTCGCGCATGTCGGTCATTTCGATCAGCGGATTGACGTTCGGGAATTTGACATGGCCGCTCTGGTCGGCCGCCGGATGGCCGGGCATATGCTTGGAAGGAAAATCCGCCTTGTCGGTATGCAGCTTGCCGAGCGACACCACCCGCGCATCGAGGCTGCGGTCGAGTTCGGAGCGGAAGGTCGGGATCTTGCGGCGATAGGGTTCGCCACCGGGGCCGCCTGCGGTCGAATCGGCATTGGCGATGTTTTCGGCAATGACGCGCATCCGTCCGGCCTGCGCGCGCAGTCCGGATGCCGCGACCGCAATCGACTTGATGAAGTCCATGACCGTCCTCCCCTACCGCTTGCCGAGCGCGGTCTTCACCAGACCAAGGCTCTTGGAATAGAGGCTGGTGGCCGCCTGGTAGTCCATCTGGTTGGCGGCGACTTTCAGCATCTCGTCTTCGAGGCTGACGGAATTGCCGGCCGGCTTGGGCTCGAAGGCATTGTCGCGGGCCTCCTGGAAACGGCCGGTGCCCGTCATCAGCGCCGACATGTGCGAGGCGCTGGTTCGCTGCAATGCGACCGCCGGCGCGCGCGGGGCGCCCGAATCGAAATTCGGCGGGCTCAGGTCGGAGGGCCGGAAATCCGGGGTATTGGCATTGGCGATGTTCTCCGACAGCAGCCGCTGGCGTTCCTGATGCCATTGCATCTTCGTCTTGAGCATGCCGAGGATCGGTATTCCGGAGACGGGCATCGGGGTTTCTACGAGGATGAAGCTTGCGCTCCGATGGGCAAACTTTGCCGGGTTTATGGTTAACAACCCGTAAATGCCGTGCTGCGCCATCCTTTGGCCTCGTATGGCAGGTTTACCACGCGCCGATATCGCGGCGTCGCAGGTAAAAAAGCGCGCACTGCGCGTTAAGATTTTGTTAGGATGTAAGGCGGCAAGCAATTGCCGCGTGCTCAACATTTCGGACAGCGTTGATCCGAACAGACCGGAGGCCGGTAGGTCCGATGGATAGCCTTTTCGGCGAAGGAACATCACTCCCCGTGCGTTTTTTCATCGCCTTTGTCGTCGTCTTTGCGCTCATCGGGCTGACTGCCTGGCTGATCCGCCGATTCGGGACCGGGGCGTTGGGTGGCCAAGGCGCACGCGGGCGCGCCCCCCGTCTGGCGGTCATCGAAGCCGGGGCGGTGGACGGCCGGCGGAAACTCGTATTGATCCGCCGGGACAATACGGAGCACCTGATCATGATCGGTGGGCCCACGGACATCGTCGTAGAAGCCAACATTGTCAGGGGCCAGAGCACGCGCGAGCATAATCCTCAGCGCAATCCTTCGATCGCCGATTCGCTTACTCGCGCCATCGCCGAGGAACCGGGCTGGTCGGAGCCTCAGGTCCCGGCTCCTGCCCCGCGTACGGCACGTTCCGCCGGCCGGCCGGCCCTCGACGAGGCCGCGCAATGGTCGCTGCAACCCGAGCAGGCCCCGCCGGTCGCGCCGTCCGCACCGGCCATCCCAGCTGGTCCAGCGCGCCGGTCGCGCTCGGCCGACGCGCTGGCAGGTCTGGCTGCGGAATTGGACGTGCGCCATACCGATTCGCCGGTCGAGCCGCAGGCCGCCAGCCCCGCGCCTGTGCAGGCACCGCAGCGC
>JAEVZN010000225.1 GCA_023392205.1 Pseudomonadota bacterium | reverse complement strand
CCTATGTGGTGTTCGGTCCGGGCGTGACGGTGGCGGACGGTGCCGTCATCCATGCCTTCTCGCATCTGGCCGGCGCGCAGGTCGGCGTGAAAGCCTCGATCGGCCCCTATGCGCGGCTGCGACCGGGCGCAAGGATCGGCGCGAAGGCCCGGATCGGCAATTTCGTCGAGGTGAAGGAAGCGACTTTCGAGGACGGCGCAAAGGCCAATCACCTGGCCTATATCGGCGACGGCCGGGTCGGCGAGGGGGCCAATATCGGCGCAGGCACCATCTTCTGCAATTACGACGGCGCCTCCAAGAACCGCACCGATGTCGGCAAGGGTGCTTTTGTCGGTTCGAATTCGGCGCTGGTGGCCCCTGTGACTATCGGCGACGGCGCCTATGTCGGCTCCGGTTCGGTCATTACCGAGGATGTGCCCGCCGATGCGCTGGCGCTCGGGCGTGTCCGGCAGGTCGTTAAGGAAGGATGGGCGCAGCGCTTGCGCGACCTGAAGGGCCTCGGCAAGAAATAGGGGCCGCGCCGGAACGGCCCGGTTCGTCCTGTCATGCGGCGACACGCATTTTGACTTTTGCCGCGACGGCATTGCGGCTCTAACGGCCGTCTAATGGGCGGGGATGAGAGAACAGCATGTGCGGGATTGTCGGAATTCTGGGCCGGGAGCCGGTGGCGCCGCTTTTGGTGGATGCGCTGAAGCGGCTTGAATATCGCGGCTACGATTCCGCCGGGGTCGCAACCGTCGAGAACGGCCATCTCGAACGACGGCGCGCCGAGGGCAAGTTGCGCAATCTCGAAAAGCGGCTTCACGACGAGCCATTGTCGGGCCTTGCCGGCATCGGCCATACTCGCTGGGCCACGCATGGCCGGCCGACCGAGAACAACGCCCATCCGCATGCCACCGGAAAACTCGCGGTCGTTCATAACGGCATCATCGAGAATTTCCGCGAATTGCGTGAAGAACTTATCGGCCGCGGCGCGCAATTCGGTTCGGAGACCGATACCGAAGTTGTCGCCCACCTCGTCACCGAGGAAATGCAGAAAGGCCGCAATCCGGTTGAGGCGGTGCGCGCGACGCTGCCGCGCCTGCGTGGCGCCTTTGCGCTCGCTTTCATTTTTGCTGGCGAGGACGATCTGATGATCGGCGCCCGCAAGGGCTCACCGCTGGCCATCGGCCACGGCGACGGCGAAATGTATCTCGGATCGGATGCGATCGCGCTCGCGCCCTTTACCGAATCCATCTCCTATCTCGATGAAGGCGACTGGGCCGTGGTGCGCCGTGGCGGCGTGCAAATCCACGATGCCGCCGGACAGCAGGTGAAGCGGCCGGTCATCCGCACGACCAGTTCCGCCTTTCTGGTCGACAAGGGCAATCATCGCCATTTCATGGCCAAGGAAATTCACGAGCAGCCGGAAGTCGTCGCGCATACGCTGTCGCATTATCTCGACATGGCGAACGAGCGCGTGGCATTGCCGCATGAATTGCCGTTCGATTTCGCGAAAATTTCGCGCGTCTCGCTATCGGCATGCGGCACTGCATTCTATGCCGGGCTCGTAGGCAAATACTGGTTCGAGCGTTATGCGCGCCTGCCGGTGGAGATCGATGTCGCCTCCGAATTCCGCTATCGCGAGGCGCCGCTCGATCCCGGCAATCTGGCGATCGTCGTATCGCAATCCGGCGAGACCGCGGACACCCTGGCGTCGCTGCGCTACGCGCGCGAGCAGCACCAGCATGCGCTGTCGGTGGTCAATGTGCAGACCTCGACCATCGCCCGCGAAAGCGACGTGATCATGCCGACCCTGGCGGGACCGGAAATCGGCGTAGCCTCGACCAAGGCGTTCACCTGTCAGCTTGCGGTGCTCGCCTGTCTCGCCATCGCCGCCGGCCGAGCGCGCGGCGTATTGTCCGCAGAGGCGGAACGGGAACTCGTCCATGCGCTGATCGAGGTCCCGCGGCTGATGAACGAAACGCTGAAGCTCGAACCCGATATCGAGGCTTTGGCCCGTGATCTCGGCAAGAGCAGCGATGTGCTCTATCTCGGCCGCGGCACCAGCTATCCGCTGGCGCTGGAGGGTGCGCTCAAGCTCAAGGAGATTTCCTATATTCATGCGGAGGGCTATGCCGCAGGCGAGCTCAAACACGGCCCCATTGCGTTGATCGACGAGAAGATGCCGGTCATCGTCACCGCCCCGCATGACAATGTGTTCGAAAAGACCGTCTCCAACATGCAGGAGGTGGCGGCGCGCGGCGGGCGGATCATCCTTCTGACGGACAGCAAGGGGGCCGCCGAAGCCGCCATGCCGGGCGTAACAACGATCACACTGCCGGACATGCCGTCCTCGGTGACGCCGCTGGTCTATGCGCTGCCGGTGCAGATGCTGGCCTATTACACGGCCGTTGCGCTCGGAACCGATATCGACCAGCCGCGCAATCTGGCCAAATCGGTGACCGTGGAATAGGCAGAGGCGGCGCTACAGTTTCGCCGCAAGGCGCCCGCAATGCGCTATAAGCTATCCCCGAGTCTTTCCGAAGCGCTGCAATGAGTCCATCCCGAAAAGCCCCGCCATCCGAAGGTCCAGATCTGATCGAGACGGACCTTCCGCCCGCCGGTATGGGTGCCCGGCTGCGCAATTACTTCATCACCGGCCTCGTGGTCGCGGGGCCGCTCGCGATTACCGGATGGCTGATCTGGTCGTTCGTGACCTGGGTGGACGATCTCGTGCGGCCCTTGCTGCCGGAAATGTACCGGCCGGAAACCTATCTGCCGGTGCCGGTGCCGGGGACAGGCCTGATC
>JAEVZN010000167.1 GCA_023392205.1 Pseudomonadota bacterium | reverse complement strand
GCATGTCCGGATCATCTGTAACCAGACGCGGGCTGGTTCTCTCGGCGGTGGCAATGGCGGCGATGACGATTGCCGCACCGGCCAAGGCACAGGACGCCGCCGCGTCCTTTCCAAGCAAGCCGATCCGCGTGGTGGTGGGATTCGCGGCCGGCGGCGGCAATGATATCTTCGCCCGCCTGATCCAGAACGAATTGACTAAGCGTACCGGCTGGACCGTTGTGGTCGAGAACTAGCCGGGTGCGGGCGGCCGCGTGGCCGCAGAATTCGTGGCGCGCGAACCGGCCGACGGGCATACCGTCCTGGTGGGCGCGAGCGGGGCAATGGCCATCGGTCCGCTGATCTTCAAGACCGAGTACGACACGCTGAAGAGCTTTGTGCCGGTCACGATGATCGGCGATTTCCCGCTCTTCCTTGCGGTCGCCGCCGATCACCCGGCCAAGACCGCCAAGGATCTTGTCGAATGGACCAAGGCCAATCCCGGCAAGGCCAATTACGCCACCTCGTCGCCAGCCTTCACCCTGCCGTCCGAACTCGTCAAGATGAAGTCGGGCGCGACCGGGACCGCCATTCCCTATAAGAGCTCCAGCGAATCCATCCTCGCGGTGATTGCAGGCAACGCGGCCATGACGGTGGTCGATCCGCCCCCGATGATGCCGCAGGTGCAGGGCGGCAAGCTGCGTGCGCTGGCGGTGCTGGCCAAGGAGCGGTTTCCCGATCTGCCGGACGTGCCGACCATGGCCGAGGCGGGGATCCCGGACGTGAATGTCAGCCTGTGGAGTGGCTTCTTTGTGCCCGCCGGCACGCCTCAACCGATTGTCGACCGGCTGCACAAGGAACTGAACGCGGTCATCACACAGACCGAGGTGACGGAAAAGCTGCGCGGACTTGCCGTGCGGCCGACCGGAGCGGGCACGGCCGAGTTCTCCAAACTGATCGCGGACGAACAGAAATTGTGGGCCGACGTGATCAAGGCCGGCAATCTGAAATTCGGCAACTGAAATTCGGCAATGGATGCGGGCGCAAGGCGCGCGCGTCACACGGGCAAGGCGGTGCCGGGATAAAAACGACAAGCTGTACCGCTGACGACTGGAACGGGGCGAGCGATCGTCCCGTTATTTTTTTGCCGCGTGCCGGCGCCCTAGAGCCGTTCCGGCTTTGATAGAATCAAAGCCGCGGCTCCATCTTATTGTTTTGACGCGTTTTCTTCACGCGAACCGGTTTCCACTTCGCTCGAAAACGCTCTAAACGTCGAGCAGATCTTCGCTGGCAAATTCCGCCTTCTCCTGGATGAAGGCGAAGCGCGCCTCGGGCTTCGTGCCCATCAACTGATCCACAGATTTGGCCGTATCGACGCGTTCCAGCTCCTGCAATGTGACCTTGAGCAGTGTGCGCTTCTTCGGGTCCATGGTGGTTTCTTTCAGTTGCGACGCCATCATCTCGCCGAGACCCTTGAAGCGGCCGATCTCGACCTTGGCATTGGCGTGAAATTCCTTCTTCAGGATCTCGTCGCGATGTTTCTCGTCGCGCGCATAGAAGGTCTTGCCGCCATGCGACAGCCGGTAGAGCGGCGGTACGGCGAGATACAGATGCCCGTCGTCGATGAGTTTGGGCATCTGCCGGTAGAAGAAGGTGATCAGCAACGATGCGATATGCGCACCGTCGACATCGGCGTCGGTCATCACGATGATCTTGTCGTAGCGCAGATCCTGTTCGCGGTAGCTGCTGCCATAGCCGCAGCCCAGCGCCTGGATCAGATCCGCAAGCTGCTGGTTCTGGGCAAGCTTGTCCTTGCCGGCGGAGGCGACGTTGAGGATCTTGCCGCGCAGGGGCAGGATTGCCTGCGAGGCGCGGTCGCGTGCCTGTTTGGCCGATCCGCCGGCGCTGTCGCCCTCGACGATGAACAATTCGGAGCCCTGCGCCGCCGTGTTGGTGCAATCGGCGAGCTTGCCCGGGAGCCGCAGCTTGCGCACGGCGCTCTTGCGCGAAACGTCCTTTTCCTGCTTGCGGCGCAGCCTGTCCTCGGCGCGCTCGATGACGAAATCCAGAAGCTTGTTGGCCTGCATCGGATTGCCGGCCAGCCAGTGATCGAACGGATCGCGGATTGCCTGTTCGACGACGCGCGCGGCTTCCGGCGTCGCCAGGCGATCCTTGGTCTGGCCCTGGAATTCCGGTTCGCGAATGAACACCGAGATCATCGCGCAGGCGCCTGCCATCACGTCGTCGGCGGTGATCACAGCGGCGCGCTTCTCCTGGTTGGTGCGGGCGGCATGGTCGCGCAGGCCCTTGAATAAAGCCGTGCGCAGGCCGCTTTCATGGGTGCCGCCGTCGCGCGTCGGGATCGTGTTGCAATAGGAGGACACGAAGGGATCGATGTCGGCGACAAAGGCAATCGCCCATTCGGCCGAGCCGTGTCCGGCCTTTTTCTCCGAACCGCCGGCAAAGATATCCGGATGCACGCGCGTGGCATTGTCGATCAGCGCGGCGAGATAATCCTGCAATCCGCCGGGGAAATGCAGCACCGCTTCCGCGGGGGTGTCGTCCTTGATGAGCTTCGGATCGCAGCTCCAGCGGATCTCGACGCCGCCGAACAGGTAAGCCTTGGCGCGCGCCATGCGAAACAGTCGCGCCGGATCGAATTTGGCGCTGGCGCCGAAGATCTGCGCATCAGGCTTGAAGCGTACTTTCGTGCCGCGCCGGTTGGTGACCTTGCCGAGCTTCTCGAGACCGCCCTTGGGCTTTCCGCGCGTAAAGGTCATGCGATAGAGCTGCTGCGCGCGCGCGACCTCGACCTCCATCGTTTCCGACAGCGCATTGACCACCGACACGCCGACGCCATGCAGGCCGCCCGAGGTCTCATAGACCTGCGAGTCAAACTTGCCGCCGGCATGCAGCGTGCACATGATGATTTCGAGCGCCGACTTTTTCGGGAATTTCGGATGCGGTTCGACCGGGATGCCGCGGCCATTATCGGTCACGGTCAGGAATCCGTCGGACATCTCGACCTCGATGAAGGTCGCATGTCCGGCGAGTGCTTCGTCCATGGCATTGTCGATCACTTCGGCAAACAGGTGATGCAGCGCCTTTTCATCGGTGCCGCCGATATACATGCCGGGGCGGCGGCGGACAGGTTCAAGCCCTTCCAGCACCTCGATATGATGGGCGGAATAATCGTCACCATTGCGCGGTGCCTGCGTCTTGGCAGGGCTGCGTGTCCGGGTACCGCCACCGGCCGGTTTGGCGTCGAACAGGTCGCCGCCTTTATGAGTTTTCTTTTCCGCGCGGGCGCTCTTGAGAACGGTCCGGGCAGGCTTGGATGCTTTGGCCATGCGGGTGCTGTTATTTGTACCGATACAGGGTTACGAATCAGGGTGCGCCAACTATGCCACGCGAGTGGCAAAAGCTTGAAGGTGAGAGCCGAAGACGGACGATTTTACCACGGCGCCGCTGGAACATTCGGTTCCGTCGCGTTAAGTGGTGGCCCCCGCCGGCAAGTGTGAATGATTCAGGAATATACCGATCTCGTCATCGAATTCGTCCGCCAGAACCACTGGTGGGCCATTCCGATCGTATTCGCGCTGGCCTTCGCGGAATCGCTGGCCTTCATATCGTTGTTCGTGCCGGCCTGGGCGATGCTGGTCGGGATCGGTGCACTGATGTCGGTGTCGGGTCTGGTCTTCTGGCCAATCTGGCTTGCCGGCGCAGTCGGGGCCGCCTGCGGTGACTGGGTGTCCTATTGGATCGGAAATACGTTCAAGGACCGTATCGCGCATATCTGGCCGCTGTCACGCCATCCGGACCTGCTGCCGCGCGGTCACGCCTTCATGGAGAAATGGGGCGTGCTCGGCATTTTCATCGGCCGCTTCTTCGGACCTTTGCGCGCCTCGGTGCCGCTGATCGCCGGCATTGTGGAAATGGATTACTGGAAATTCCAGATCGCCAACGTTCTCTCGGCGCTGTTATGGGCTTTCGTGCTGCTGGCCTTCGGCGATGTCGGGGTCGGGCTGATCAAGTGGTTCATCTGACCGGGCCGGAAAGATGCGCGGACAACTTGTATTTCGTCATTCGGCCGGCGCCTTCGAGCGGCGGCTGCGAACTCTCTACGAT
>JAEVZN010000124.1 GCA_023392205.1 Pseudomonadota bacterium | reverse complement strand
TGGCGGCCGCGAAGGCTCCGACACGATGGTGGCGATCGATTTCACCCGCAAGATCGTGCTGATCTGCGGCTCGTCCTATGCGGGCGAGATGAAGAAGTCGGTTTTCACGACATTGAATTTCTATCTGCCGGCGCAGGGCGTGATGCCCATGCATTGCTCGGCCAATGTCGGGCCGGACGGCGATTCGGCGCTGTTCTTCGGTCTGTCCGGCACCGGCAAGACCACCTTGTCGGCCGATCCCAACCGCACGCTGATCGGCGATGACGAGACCGGCTGGGGTCCGGAAGGCATCTTCAATTTCGAGGGCGGCTGCTACGCCAAGACGGTCGATCTGTCGCACGAAAACGAGCCGCAGATCTGGGACGCCACCAACCGCTTCGGCGCCATCCTGGAAAACGTGGTGTTCGATCCCGACACCCGCGTGCCGGATTATACCGACATCTCCAAGACCGAGAATACGCGCTCGGCCTATCCGCTCGACTTCATCCCGAATGCCTCGCGCACGGGCTGTGCCGGGCATCCGAAAAACATCATCTTCCTCACCGCCGATGCCTATGGCGTGATGCCTCCGATCGCCAAGCTCACGCCGGCGCAGGCGATGTATCACTTCCTGTCCGGCTACACGGCGAAAGTGGCCGGCACCGAAAAGGGTCTGGTCGGTGTGCAGCCGGAATTCTCGACCTGCTTCGGCGCCCCCTTCCTGCCGCGTCCGCCGGCCGAATACGGCAATCTGCTGCGCGATTATATCGCCAAGCACGATGTCGATTGCTGGCTGGTGAATTCCGGCTGGACCGGCGGCAAATACGGCGAAGGCCGCCGCATGCCGATCAAGGCCACCCGCGCGCTGGTGACGGCGGCGCTGAATGGCTCGCTGAAAGGCGCATCCTACCACACCGATCCGTATTTCGGCTTCTCGGTGCCGAGTTCGGTGCCCGGCGTCGAGCCGCATCTGCTCTATCCGATGAAGACCTGGAAGGACAAAGCCGGGTTCGACAAGACAGCACGCTCGCTGGTGAAGATGTTCCAGGATAATTTCACCAAGTTCGAGGACAAGGTCGACGCCGAAGTGCGTGCGGCCGCCCCGGAAGTGCGGCTCGCCGCCGAATAGGTTTGGATCGGGTTGATGCGTCGGGCTCGACCCGGACGGCGATCCTGTAGAGAATGCGAATGGCCGGGCTTGCCCGGCCATTCTTGCATCCGGATGGGACGAATAACGGCAGGTCATGCAGGTTCTGGTGATCGGCGCGGGCGTGATCGGGCTTGCGGTGGCGCGTGCGGCGGCGATGCGCGGGCATGATGTCATCGTTGCGGAAAAGGCGGATGGCATCGGCAGCGGAATCTCCTCGCGCAACAGCGAGGTCATTCATGCCGGGATGTATTATCCGACCGGATCGCGCCGGGCGCTTCATTGTCCGCGCGGCAATCGCATGTTGTACGATTTCTGCGCATCGCATGGCGTGGCGCACAGGCGCTGCGGCAAGCTGATCGTCGCCACCAGCGAACCGGAGCGAACGCGGCTCGAAGCCATTCATGCGCAGGGCCTTGTGAACGGCGTCGAGGGCCTCGAACTGATCGGCGGCAACGCCGCGCGTGCGCTCGAACCGGAATTGTCCTGTATCGCCGCGCTGGTATCGCCCTCGACCGGCATCATCGACGGCCACGCCTATATGCTGGCCTTGCAGGGCGATCTCGAAGCGCATGGCGGCACGATTGCATTCGCGACGCCGGTCGAAATGTTGAGCCCGCAATTGCATGGCTGGCGTGTGCGTTTTGGCGGACGCGATGCAGGCGACATCGATGTCGATGCGGTGGTGAATGCAGCCGGGCTTGCCGCGCAGGATGTCGCGCGCAGCGTCGAGGGATATCCGCAAGCGCGCATCCCGAAGCTCGTGCTCGCCAAAGGCAATTATTTCAGCTTTGCCGGGCGTCCGGCCTTCAAGCGGCTGATCTATCCCACGCCGGTCGATGGCGGGCTCGGCGTGCATGTGACGCTCGATCTCGCCGGGCGCATGCGCTTCGGGCCGGATGTCGAATGGATCTCGCACGAGGATTACGCGGTCGATCCGGCGCGCGCGGCATCATTCTACGCCCGCATCCGCACCTATTGGCCAGGACTTCCCGATGACAGTCTGGTGCCGGATTATGCCGGGATCCGTCCGAAACTGTCCGGACCGGGTGAGCCGCCGGTCGATTTCATGCTCGAAGGCCCGGCCGCTCATGGCATGCCGGGCCTTGTGCATCTGTTCGGGATCGAATCGCCGGGCCTCACATCGGCATTGCCGCTGGCTGAGGAAGCGGTGGATTACCTGGAGGCCTGAAGGTTCACGCTGGCGGCGCGGCCGAGAGCGGCACGTTCGCCATTGGCATTGCTGCCGGCATCCGCATTGTCACCGATGGCAGGTGTCTCGCCAATTTCCTCGACGCTGCGTTCCGGCAGGATGCGGGTGGCTGAAAGCTGCTTGCGCATTGCGGCGGAGAAGCCGGGCGCGGTATCGACCGGCGTGAACTGCGCCGAGCGGCGCTTTTCACCGCGATAGGCCATCAGGCCATCGGCAGTGGCAACCACATCGCCGGGCCGCAAAGTCGAATCGTCCTCAATGTCCTGCCGCACCAGTCCGACCGGGCTCTTGCCATCGCAGGTGCAGCCCTCAACCAGTGTCTCGCGATAGACGAAAGCGTTCGGCAATTCGGAATAGCGGCGGCCGTTCGGACCGGTCGCGGGGGCCAGGGAAGAACAGTAGAACACCGGGGTG
>JAEVZN010000094.1 GCA_023392205.1 Pseudomonadota bacterium | reverse complement strand
GGTATGCGACGGAAGGTTTGCAAACCGAGATCGTCATTCCAATCGCGGGTGCCTCTCAGCCGGATTGAGAGAAGAATGGATGCAGAAATCGGTATTGGTTGTCGAGGACGAGTTTCTGGTCGCGATGGACCTGCAGATGATGCTCGAACGCTCCGGGTGGCGGGTCGTCGGTCCGGTTGCGAGTGTGGATGCGGCTCTCCGCCTTCTGGATGACGAGGCCCCCCTGGTGGCGCTCCTCGACGTCAATCTCGGCAAAGAACTTGTCACGCCGGTCGCCGAAGCTCTCCGCGCACGCGGCGTGCCCTTTGTGATTTCCAGCGCCTATGAAAATCCCGGACGCATCGGCGGCGAGATTCTGGCAAGCGTCCCCAATGTGGGCAAACCGGCGGACGAACAGCGTCTGCTGGCCATTCTGGGCGAAGCGGCGTCGTCTGGACCCGGGCCATCGTCCTCGCGGATGCAGGTCGAAAGACATGTGTCCTGAGCGCGCGTTGCGGGATATGCCGTAGCATTGTGCGCAGGTCGGCATCAGCAGGTCTGTATCAGCAGGTCCGAACAATCAGATCCGACCTAAAGCTCAGAATCGAGATAGCCGGGGCAATCATTCCCGCAACATCCGCTGCGATTTGCAGCCGGTGGTGCGCCTACGATATATCGGCCCGGCTTTTGCCCCTTTTGCATGTGACCTGCGGCGCGAATGAAGCGACTTTCCCCAAACCTGACGATCGCGTTGCTGCTGGCCGCCGCCATGCTGCCCGGCGCATGCACCAGCCACGATCTGGTCGCGAATACGTCCCGCCCAGGCAAATTCCGGCTCTACAATTGCGAGCAGCTCAACACACGCGGCGGCGAACTGGTGAAACGCGAAGCCGAGTTGCAGGGTCTGATCGACAAGGCGCGGCAGGGGGCCGGCGGCGAGATCGCCGTCGCGCTGGCTTATATGAATGAATTCAATACCGTGCAGGGCGATCTGCGCGAAATCGATATCACCGGCACCGACAAGGGCTGCCAGTTGAAATACCGCACGGTCAGCGACGGCGCGCTGCGCTAAATCCTTTCCGGCCGATGTGGAAAACATGTCGCAACGTAGCGATGTGTCACGACCGCAAGCGCTGGCGTTGTGGCGGGACCGGCCGGCACAGTACTCAAGTCATCCACACCCTTCTGTTCCGGATATGGAACTTTTTCGCCCGCATCGGCTTATGGTTCCCATGTCCGGCATCGCACCGATCCGGGCCGTGACTGAAGAGGAGAGGGGCGATGTCCTTGCTGATCAGCATTCTGATCACGTTTCTTGTTATTTTTCTGGTTTTGTATCTCGTCAACATGCTGCCGCTGGACGGCCGCACCAAGCAGATCGTGCGGATCATCGTCATTATTATCGGCGTCATATCCCTGTTGCGTTATCTCGCCGTGTTCTGAGGCATGAGTTGCGCGGCGTAAGCATTGTCGAGCGAAGTGATGACCGCTTCGCGTGAAGACAACGCGTCAATGCGGGACGGTTGAGCCCCGGCTTTGATCAAAGCCGGGGTTTTACAGTTTGACGCCGCGCAGCCGCAGCGCATTGCCGACCACACTGACCGATGACAGCGCCATGGCCGCCGCCGCAACCATCGGCGACAGCAGCAATCCCAGGACCGGATAGAGCACGCCGGCCGCAATCGGCACGCCCGCCGAATTATAGACAAACGCAAAGAACAGGTTCTGGCGGATGTTGCGCATCACCGCCTGCGACAGGTGACGCGCGCGCACGATCCCCGTCAGGTCGCCCTTGAGTAGCGTGATTCCTGCGCTTTCGATGGCGACATCGGTGCCGGTGCCCATGGCGATGCCCACATCCGCCGCGGCGAGGGCGGGCGCGTCGTTCACCCCGTCGCCCGCCATGGCGACCACGCGGCCTTCCTTGCGCAGTTTCTCCACCACGGCGGCCTTGCCGTCGGGAAGGATCTCCGCCTCGACCTCGGCGATGGAGAGCTTGCGCGCGACGGCTTCCGCAGTCGTGCGGTTGTCGCCAGTGAGCATGACCACGCGCAGCCCGTCGGCCCGCAATGCATCGATGGCGGCCTGCGTCTGCGGCTTGACCGGATCGGCAATGGCAAACAATCCGGCCACGCGCTGGCCGATGGCGAGGATGACGACCGTTGTACCATCCTCGCGCAGCCGCGTGGCCTCGTCCTTGAGGCTGGCGGAGTCCACACCGAGAGATGCCAGGAACGACGCATTTCCGATGGCAATCCGTTGGCCGTCCACCTGTGCCAGGGCGCCCTTGCCGGCGGGGGAATCGAAGTCCGAGGCCGGAGGGAGCTTCAGCCCCTTGTCCTTCGCGGCTGTCACGATGGCCTGCGCCAGCGGATGCTCGCTCAGCGCCTCGACACTGGCGGCCAGCCGCAGGATGTCGTCTTCGGCAAAGCCCTCCTGCGCAACGATGCGGGTGACGGCCGGGCGGCCTTCGGTCAACGTGCCGGTCTTGTCAATCACCAGCGTGTCGACCTTTTCCATCCGCTCCAGCGCCTCGGCATTGCGGATCAGCACGCCCTGCTGGGCGCCGCGCCCGACCCCGACCATGATCGACATCGGCGTCGCCAGACCGAGCGCGCAGGGGCAGGCGATGATGAGCACGGAGACGGCCGCAATCAGCGCGTAGGTGAAACGCGGCTCCGGCCCGAACCACGACCAGGCCGCAAAGGCGAGGATCGCCCCCACAATCACGGCGGGCACGCACCAGCCGGAGACCTGATCGGCACGCCGCTGGATCGGCGCGCGCGAGCGCTGCGCATTGGCGACCATCTGCACGATCTGCGACAGGAGCGTCTCGCGGCCGACCTTCTCGGCGCGCATCACGAAAGCGCCGCTGCGATTGATGCTGCCGGCAATCACGCGCGCGCCGGTTTCCTTGCCGACCGGCATGGATTCGCCGGTGACCAGGGATTCGTCGACCGACGAGCGGCCTTCGGTCACTTCGCCATCGACCGGCACCTTGTCGCCGGGCCGCACGCGAAGCAGATCGCCGGGCGCGACCGCGTCCAGCGGCACTTCTTCGTCGCCGCCATCCGGCGTCACACGCCGCGTGGTCTTCGGCGCCAGATTGAGCAACGCCTTGATGGCGCCCGACGTGGCCTCTCTCGCGCGCAATTCCAGCACCTGACCCATCAGCACCAGCACGGTGATCACGGCCGCGGATTCGAAATAGACCGCGACCGCGCCGTCATGCCCGCGGAAATCGGCCGGGAAGATGCCGGGCGCGAAGGTCGCCACCACGCTGTAGAGCCAGGCCACGCCGGTGCCGATGGCGATCAGCGTGAACATGTTGAGATTGCGGGTCTGGATCGATTGCCAGCCGCGCACAAAGAAAGGCCAGCCGGCCCAGAGCACGACCGGCGTCGCCAGCGCGAACTGGATCAGGTTCGATGTCGCCTGCGGCACGAGGCCGTGCCCGCCGATCAGATGCGAGCCCATTTCCAGCGCAAAGACCGGAAGCGCCAGTGCAAGGCCGATCCAGAAGCGGCGGCTCATGTCGGCCAGTTCGGGATTTGGAGCGCTGTCGGCGGTGATCGTTTCCGGTTCGAGCGCCATGCCGCAGATCGGGCAGGCGCCGGGGCCTTCCTGCCGGATCTCCGGATGCATCGGGCAGGTGAAGATGGTGCCTTCGGGCACGGGGTCTGAGGAGGCGGGTCGCGGGGAGAGATATTTCTGCGGATCGGCGATGAATTTCGTGCGGCAGCCGGCCGAGCAGAAGAAATAGTCCTGATCGGCGTGGTGGTGCGTGTGCTTTGCCGACGCCTTGTCCACGCTCATGCCGCAGACCGGATCGATGGCCTTGGCCGACACGTCGGCCGATCCCTGGGCCGATGCGTGTGCTGTACCGCCGCCATGGCAGCAGCCGGAATGTTTGTCCTGGTTCATATCGCCCGGCACCGTCTCGCTTGTAACCTATACCCCGTAGGGGTATATAGATCGGATGCAGAGCGAAGCCAAGGCGAAGGTCACGAAAAGGCTGCAGCGGATCGAAGGCCAGGTGCGCGGGCTTACCCGCATGGTCGACGAAGACCGCTATTGCATCGATGTGGTCACGCAGATCTCCGCCGTCCGTGCGGCCTTGCGCCGGGTGGAGGAGGAGGTTCTGCGCGATCACGTGGCGCATTGCGTGGAAGGTGCGATCAATTCCGGAAATCGCCCAGAACAACGCAGAAAGATCGCAGAATTGATGGAAGTATTGAGCAGAACAGACAGATAAACACCCTTGTTCTGTGCGTTCTGGCGCTGTTGTTCTGTTGTGCTGCGTCAGTCCGGCCGCCAGTCATAGAGCCAGTCATAGCGCTGCAGCAGCGCCTTTCCGCCCAGCATCCGCATGCCCGCATTGCGCGCCAGCGCCGCCGGTCCGCTCATGTGATAGATGCGCCCGTTCAGCCGGGCCGCCTCGCGCACGCGATCGATCCGGGCGCGGCGCCCGGCCTCGAACCGGCGCAAGGCCGTTGAAATATCGGCGTTTTTGTCGCTCAGGGCTTGCGTGAGGGCGGCCGCATCCTCAATCGCCATGCCGGCGCCCTGCGCGAGAAACGGCAGCAGCGGATGCGCCGCATCCCCGATCAGCGTCACCGGCCCCTCGCCGGTAAAGCTGCGGTCGCTGTCGAACAGCGCCCATTTCACCCAGGATTTGGGCAAATCCAGCAAGTCGCGGACTTTCGCCGACCATCCGCGCGCCGGAAAATGCTGAAGCAATTCAAAGGCATTGCCGGCCGCCGACCATCCTTTCTCGCGCCATCCGTCCTGCACGATGGCGACGAGGTTGGTCAGCGCCCCGCCGCGCAATGGATACAGGACAAGATGCGCTTTCGGTCCAAGCCACAGCCGAATGAGAGTGCCGCGCCAGATGTCCGGCACATCACCGGCCGGCAGGGTCGCGCGCCAGGCGGTGCGGCCGCGAAAATCCGGCAATGATATCCGGGGCTTGAGACGCACCCGCGTTGCCGACCACAAGCCGTCCGCGCCGATCAGGGCGCGCGCGGGGACTTCGTCGGTCTGTCCGCGCCGCCCGACGAGCGCGGTCAGGCCGTTCGAGTGCGTCGCGAAATCGGTGAGTTTGCTGCCGAGATTGAGCGACACATCCGGTTCGTCGGCAACCGCATCTGCGAGGGCCGCCTGCAGGTCGCCGCGATGCAGAACCCAATAGGGCGCGCCGAACCGGAACGCCATCGCCTGCCCAAGCGGCATAGACGCGATCTCGCGATCGGTCCTGCCGGACCGGACCGAAACTGCATCGGGAATCGTCGCGCTGTCGGCCAGCCTGTCGCCCAGCCCGAGACCGATCAGAACGCGCGCGGCATTCGGCGAGATCTGCAAGCCGGCACCGATGTCGCTTAACGCAGGGGCCTGTTCGACGATTTCGACGCGGTGGCCTGCCCGTGCCAGCCCAATTGCCGCAGTCAGTCCTCCGATGCCCGCGCCGGCGATGAGGATCGTGCGCGATGCCGCCACGTCCGCTCCGGGCCGCAGCTCAGGCCGCTCTCGGTTCCGTGGATCCGGTAAACGCGCATTCCGCCGGCCGCGCTTCGTCAGGCGCCAGCGCAGGATTATAGCGGAACAATGTCGAGCAATATTCGCAGATCACTTCCGTGTCGTCGCCCATATCACAGAAAATATGCGGGTGATCGAAGGGCGGCCGCGCGCCGATGCACATGAATTCCCTGGCCCCGATCTCGATGACCGGCACACCGGCTTCATTGTGGAAATGGGGTACGACATGGTCGGCCATGGGGCGCTCGTGCGTCTCGAATTTGTCGGGATCGGTGACTATATCCATCCGACCATAGCGGGGCGAGATGGCAAATCAATGCCGTCGCGCCATTAACCGCACGGCGTCGAACCGGTCCGGAGCGGCCGGTTTTTCTTGTAGATTGAACGCTGAGAATTCAGCGGCAACGGAGGTCTGGCGCCGTGTTCCGTACCCGGCCAATCCCCGTGGAGGAAAACTCCAGTTGTCAGGTCCGCCGCAAGACGGCCCGGACCGGGATTTTGCGCATCAAGGTCGCCATGGTCGCCGCGGGATTCTGCGCGGTGGGCGCGGTCGCGCTGCTGCCGCAAGCGGTCGAATCGGGGTGGCTGCTGGCGGTCCAGGATGATCCCGGCGCACTGGCCGACCGCCAGCTCGACCGCAGCTTCAACGCCGTCGTTGCCGTGCGCGAGATCGAATCGGCGCTGGCAGAAGGCGACCCGGAACTCGCGCAGAGCTTTGTGGAACTTGCCCGGGACCGCAATGTGCCTTTGTCACCCGAGCTTATCGCCCGGGTCGATGCGGCGGTGGCCAAAGCCAGTGGCGTATTTGCCATCGCCAGCAACTTCACGCGTGGATTGATCGTCGGTGAGCCGGACGATCTCGTGAGCCTTGCCGGCACGGCAGCAGGCGATCTGTTCGTGTTCGGCGACATCCGCGACGCCGTGCGCGAAGGATCGAAAATGGCCGCAGGACAGGAGCCGGATCATCTGATCCTCGGCCTGTCTGCGGTGGGAATTGCGATTACCGCTGGCACTTACGCCTCGCTCGGCGCGGCCGCGCCGGCCCGCGCGGGATTATCGGTGGTGAAGGCCGCCCGCAAGACCGGTCGCATCTCTGCGCGGATGGCTGAATCGGTGTCGCGCACGATGCGCGGCGTGGTCGATGGCGGTGCGGTGCGCAAAGCTCTGGCCTCCGCCTCGATCACCGAACCCGCGATTGCGGTGCGTGCGGTGCGCGGTGCGGTCAAGGTGGAGAAGGCCGACGATTTGTTGCGGCTGACCCGCAATGTCGGACAAGTGCAGGCCAAGGCCGGCACCCGAGCGGCCATGGACGGCTTGAAGATTGCCGACAATCCGAGGCAGATGGCGCGTGTCGCCAAGCTCGCCGAGAAGCAAGGCGGCAAGACGCGCGCCACCTTGAAGTTGCTCGGACGCGGCGCGATCGCACTGAGTGTGGCGGCTTTTGATCTCTCGCTCTGGATCCTGTGGGCGGCCCTGACGCTGTTCGGCTTTGTGGCGTCCGCCAAGAGCGCGGTGGAGCGTGCGACATGGCGCAGTCTGCAGCGCGGCAAGCTGAGGCGCGCACGCCGCGCCTTGCGCGAGCAGGAAGCCCGCATGGCAGACCTGCAAGCGGCCGAGCCGCGCTTGGCAATGGCGTCCGTGCAGGTCTAGGGTCCGGCCGTCACCAACAAGGACTGCCAATTTCCGATATGCCGACATTTCAACATGGCGACGTGGAGATCGCCTATCTCGACGAAGGCCAGGGCGAACCCATCCTGCTCATTCACGGCTTCGCCTCCAATCGCTCGGTCAACTGGGTCTATCCCGGCTGGGTGACGACCCTGACCGGTGCAGGTCATCGCGTGATCGCGCTCGACAATCGTGGGCATGGCGAATCCACCAAGCTCTATGAACCGGCCGACTACCATACGAACAAGATGGGCGAAGATGCGCGTGCGCTGCTTGATCATCTGGATATCGCTCAGGCGGATGTGTTCGGCTATTCGATGGGCGCCCGCATCACGGCTTTTCTCGCCGCTGCGCATCCGGATCGCGTGCGGTCGGCCATTCTGGGCGGGCTGGGCTATCGCCTTGTGGACGGCGTTGGCTTGCCTGAGAAAGTGGCCGACGCGCTCGATGCACCAAGCCTTGACGACGTTAGCGATCCGATGGGCCGTACCTTCCGCGCTTTCGCCGACCAGACCAAGTCCGACCGTCGTGCGCTCGCGGCCTGTATCCGCGGCACGCGCCAGACCATGTCGGAAGCTGAAGTCGCGCGGATTGCAATGCCTGCGCTCATTGCCATCGGTACGAAGGACGATGTCGCAGGCTCCGCGCAGGATCTCGCAGCCCTGATGCCGAATGCGCGCGCGCTCGATATCCCCGGCCGCGATCACATGCTCGCGGTGGGCGACAAGGTGTTCAAGACGGCCGTTCTGGACTTTCTCAACGTGCGCCCGTAGCGAATTGCCATGACCAGACATGTGATACCCGCCACCGCGACTTTCTCCGGCGCGCACGACAACAAACTGGTGAGCGATGTCTTCGGTGAGGGCGGTCATCCGGTCATCCTGCTGCATGGCGGCGGACAGACCCGCCATGCCTGGCGTGCGACCGCCAATATTCTCGCGCAGCGCGGCTGGGCCGCCTACGCGATCGACCAGCGCGGTCACGGCGAATCCGAATGGGTTTCGGATGGCGCCTATTCCTTCCAGCAATTTGCCGATGACGTGAAGGCTGTCGCCACCGAACTGGTGCGGCGCGATGGCGTGAAGCCTGCCGCCATCGGCGCGTCTCTCGGCGGCATTTCGTCCATGCTGGCGGAGGGGGAGACGCTGCGCGACACCGGTTCGCATCTGCTGTCCTCGCTGGTGCTGGTCGATATCACGCCTCGCGTGGATTACGAGGGCGTTGCCAAAGTGCAGGGGTTCATGCGCGCGCATGCCCGCGATGGCTTTGCGAGTGTGGAAGAGGCGGCGGATGCGGTTGCGCAATATCTGCCCCACCGTCCGCGTCCGAAAAATACCGAGGGGCTGAAAAAGAATCTGCGTCTGTCGGACGACGGCCGCTGGCGATGGCATTGGGACCCGCGCTTCATGGACGGGCGTGGGCGGTTCGATCCCGACCGCGAATTGCTGGAACGTTCGATGCTGAATGCTGCTGCCAATATCAAGATTCCGGCCTTGCTGGTGCGCGGCGGGTCGTCGGAGCTTGTACAGGAGGCGCATGTCCGCGAGTTCCTCGACCTCGTTCCGCAGGCCGAATATGTCGACGTGACGGGTGCGAGACACATGGTGGCGGGCGATCAGAACGATCATTTCTCCGATGCCGTGCTCGATTTTCTGTCCCGCAGGCAGGCCGCTGACAGGGCGCAATCGGGCAACGCCGCGCGCGCTTGAGCGCCGCCTGCGGAGTGCGTTTGTAGAATATTATTCTCCAGCTATGCGCAAATGGTGGGCGTGATCCCGAGCGAATGGGGGGTGGCGGAGATCATTTGCAGCGTCTATGTGTTCGCTTACGAAGAGCCAAAGTTGCGAGGACGTATCATGGCGCACGTGCAAACCCGGCTGGCCAGCATCGGCAAGCTCGATCCGGTCTGGGCGCAGGTCCGTGACGAGGCGCAGGAGATCGTGCGCCAGGAGCCGGCGCTCGCGAGTTTCCTGTTTTCCACCATCCTTCATCACGACAGTCTCGAAGAGGCGGTGGTGCATCGGGTGTCCGAGCGGCTGAACCACAACGATGTCTCAGCGGAAATGATAAGGCAGGCCTATGGCGATGCGCTGGAGGATGAGCCGACGATCGGAGACGCTTTCCGCGCCGACATCGTGGCCACCTGCGATCGCGACCCGGCCGCCGACCGCTTCATCGAGCCGGTTCTTTATTTCAAGGGCTTTCACGCCATCGTCACGCACCGGCTGTCACATTGGCTGTATCGCAAGAACCGCAAGGACTTTGCCTATTATCTGCAGAGTCGTTCGTCGGCCGTGTTCCAGTGCGACATCCATCCGAATGCGAAGATCGGGCGGGGCATCTTCCTCGACCATGCCACCGGTTTGGTGGTTGGCGAGACCGCTGTGGTCGAAGACGATGTGTCGATGCTGCACGGCGTGACACTCGGCGGTACCGGCAAGGAGGATGGCGACCGCCATCCGAAGATTCGCCATGGCGTGCTGATCGGCGCGGGAGCTAAAATCCTCGGCAATATCGAGGTCGGCCATTGCGCCCGGATTGCATCCGGGTCCGTCGTGATCAAGCCCGTCCCCAACAACGTCACGGTTGCCGGCGTCCCGGCGCGGGTGGTCGGCACAGCCGGCTGCGCGGAACCCTCCCGGCGGATGGACATGGTCTTCGACGTCGGAAGCGGCTAGACAATTTGCGACCTTCCAAACTTTGCCAGCGGGTGCATGTGGCATGCGCCCGCATCGACCATTTGGAGCACCAGCGTGGACGTTCAGGAAATCAAGAAAATCGACGCCTATCTGAAGCGTCTGTTCGACAATCCCAGAATCCGGGTCGTGCCGCGTCCGAAGAAAGACGATTCCGCTGAGGTCTATATCGGTGAGGAATTTATCGGCGTCCTGTTCGTGGACGACGAGGATGACGACAAGTCCTACAATTTTCAGATGGCCATTCTGGAGACCGATCTCGAGCCGTAACAGGTCTGCGGCCGCTAGAGCCATTCCGGCATTGATGGGATCAAAGCCGGGCTCTAGATTCTTGCATTGACGCGTTTTCTTGACGCGAACCGGTATTCACTTCGCTCGCAAACGCTCTATCGGCGTGGCGTGCCGCGCATCTCGCCGACCAGCCGCTCGATGCCGGCCTGCACGTCGCGCCAGTCCGTGAGCCATGCGCGCGGAAAGCGCGCGGTGATCTCGGCGGCGCCCGCGCGTTTTTCATACAGACAGATGCCAAGCGTGCCGGCCTTGCCATCGCGCGAGCAGCGCGTGATGAAACCGGGCTGCGCGGCGTCGTCGAAAATCAGGTCCTCGCCCTGATAGGGGGAGCCGGCCTGAAACGGGCGCACCGTCAGTCCGGCCCCGCCGGTGCCGATGCTTGGTTCCAGATAACGCGGATAGATGCTCTCGAAGCGTTCCTTCACCGGCAGCGTGTTGCCGTAGGATGCGATGGTCATGAACAGGCGGTTGCTGGTCCGCTCAATGGGGCCAGCCGACAGCACCGGCGTTTCGGGCCGGTTGGTCGCGTCGGGCGGCGTGAGCGAGGGCCACAGGAACACGAGATCGACGCGATCCTGGGTGCCGGGCTTGCGCTGGACCTTGTTGCGGATCGCGGCAGGGGGGATGTTGAAATTCACGCCGTTCACGGTGACCGGTACCGATGGCGCATCGGCGGTGATGGCTGCCGGCCAGCGCGGCCACAGGATATAGGTGACCAATACGCCTGCGCAGATCACGCCGGTGACGAATACCGCCATCGGCAGCCACAGGAAGCCGCGCGGCTTGCGCCGCACGCGGCTCCGCCCTGCCTGCTGACCATGATGCGCCTGGCTGATGGCCATGCCTGTCCTCCGGTGAAGATGCGAATCACGGGAGTATAGGTCGCAAGCGCCGGACTGCTTTGCGATTTGATTTTTGTGCCGTTAACCTTTCCTTAACTAAGCGCTGGCGGCGCCTCGCGCTTTGTCACACATCAATTTCAGATCTGTGGGCGGAGTTTCCGGACGGTGTCGGCCGACGCATTGCAAGCTATCTGTATTCTGTTGCTGGGATTTTCCGTCGCGGGTGCACTCGGGACGGGATACCAGTTGCTGACGCGACGGCCGCCGAGCTTCAACATCTTTGGTGACGGCACCGGACCCGCGGCCGCGGCGCATGTTCCGTTTCTGGTCTTCGCTGCGCCCTTCATCATCATGCGCGATGCCATCGGCGGCAATCGTCCGGGTTTCGACAGGTTTATCGCCGCGATGATCGCAACCGTGTTTGCG
>JAEVZN010000598.1 GCA_023392205.1 Pseudomonadota bacterium | reverse complement strand
AACGCCAGCGCCGCCCGCGCGAGAAAGAACAGCGCGACCGCCCGCGGATCGTAGATCCCGGCGGTGATCAGCCGCTTGCGCAGCACCTTCATGTCGCTGGATTCGGATTCACCGTAATGCTTCTGCGCGAAGGCGATGATCTGCTCGGCTGCCTTCACGCCGGTACGGGAACGGCGCGACACGGCGATGTCGCCGGATGTCGCAAGGCTTGCGGAAATCCCCGCCGCCCGCCGCTTCACCGCACCATGCACCCTGATCATCGCCATGATCGCGAAGGTCAGCACGGCCGTCGCCAGAAAGACCATCAGGGTCACAAGGGTCGAGGCCGCGTCGCCGAACAGGGAGAATGTCGTATCCATGGTCAGACCTTGAAATTGACCATGCGGTACATGACGAAATTCCCGACGCCCATCCAGCAGGCGGCTATCGCCAGCGACGCCTTGGTCATGTCGAATTGCCAGACGCTGGAATAGAAGTCGGGCGCGACGAAATTGATGATGCCGAACATGGCAATCGGCAGAGACGAAAGGATCAGGGCCGAAGCGCGGCCTTCGGCGGCCAGCGCGCGCACCTTGCGGCGCATCTTGAAGCGCTGCCGGATCACGCCGGAGAGATTTTCGAGGATTTCGCCGAGATTGCCGCCGGTCGACCCCTGGATGGCGACCGCGGTGACGAACAGGGGCAGATCGTCCTGCCCCACGCGGAAATACAGGTTGCGCATGGCGCTTTCCAGATCGGCGCCATAGGTCACTTCATCCGCGACGATCCCGAACTCGGTGCCGACCGGATCGGCGAGTTCGCGTCCCACCATGGTGATGGCGATCGGAACAGGATGTCCGGCCCGCAGACTGCGCACGATGATGTCGAGCGCATCGGGGAATTGCGCACCGAATTTCTTCTGGCGGCGGCCGCGCAGGATTTTCAGCCAGACCAGCGGCGCAACGGTGAGGAAGAACACGAAGGCGCCGCCGGCATAGAGCGGATTCCCGCTCAGGATCATGACAAGAATGCCGGCAAAAATGGCCACAATCGCGACATAGACGGCGAGCTTGCCGACGCCGAAGGACAATCCGGATTGCAGGATCAGGCGATTGAGCTTTTCCATCGGCAGGCGGTAATCGCCCCCGCCCGTCAGCCCGCGCTCTCGCCGCAACTGGATCAGCACATTTTCGCGATCAGGTTTGTCCTTCAGCAAGGCGATCCGGCGGTTGATGCTCTGCCGGTACGAATTGCTTTGGAAAAACAGAAGATAGAACGCCTCGAACAACAGCACGGCCGAGACGGCAATGAAGCCGTAGAACAGATATTCCGTGTCGAAGTCGAGAAAGGACATTCCCTTGCCTCACAGGGGCTGGCTGGGGTCGAAATAGCTGCCGGGAATGCGGATGCCGCGCGCGGTCAGTTCGGCGAGAAAGCGCGGCCGCACGCCGGTCGCCTGGAAATGGCCGATCACCGTGCCGTCGTCCTTGGTCCCTGTGCGCACGTATTTGTAGATCTCCTGCATCTGCACAATATCGCCTTCCATACCGGTGATTTCGGCCACCGATGTCACGCGGCGGCGGCCATCGGACAGGCGCTGCAATTGCACGATCATGCGAACGGCCGCGGAGATCTGCCCGCGAATGGAGGAAATGGTCATAGGCAGGCCGGCCATGCCGATCAGTTGCTCGAGGCGGGAGATTGCCTCGCGCGGATTGTTGGCGTGAATGGTGGCCATCGACCCTTCATGGCCGGTATTCATCGCCTGCAGCATGTCGAAAGCTTCTTCGCCACGGCACTCGCCGAGGATGATGCGCTCGGGCCGCATGCGCAGTGCGTTCTTCACGAGTTCGCGCTGGCGGATTTCTCCCTTGCCCTCGACATTGGGCGGGCGGGTCTCCATGCGCGCGACATGCGGCTGCTGTAACTGAAGCTCCGCCGCATCCTCGATGGTGATCAGGCGCTCCTTGTCGGAGATGAAAGCCGACAACGCATTCAGCATGGTGGTCTTGCCGGAGCCGGTGCCGCCGGAAATGATCGTCGTGATGCGAGACCTTACGGCGGCCGCCAGCAACTCCGCCATTTGCGGCCGCAGCGCTTCGATATCGACCAGCTTGTCCATGCTGAACGGCTTTTTGGAGAATTTGCGGATCGACACGAGAGGGCCATCGACGCCGACCGGGCGCACCGCCACGTTGACGCGCGACCCGTCCAGCAAACGCGCGTCGCAAAGCGGGTGCATCTCGTCCACCCTGCGGCCCACGGCAGAGACGATCTTGTTGATGATGCGCAGCAGGTGCGCCTCGTCCTTGAACCGGCAGGCGATCGGCTCCAGCAGGCCGCCGCGCTCGACATAGGTGCATTCGTGTCCGTTGATCAGGATATCGCTGATCGACGGGTCCTTGAGCAGCGGTTCGAGCGGCCCGAGCCCGGTCATCTCATCGAGGATTTCAGAGACGAACGAATTCAGTTCCTGTGTATTCAGCGCGAGACGCTCGCTGGCCACATATTTGCCGACCAGCCCCTGGATGTGCTCGCGCATCTGGTCTTCCGGCAGCTTTTCCAGTGCCTGAAGATTCACCTCTTCAAGAAGGCGGCGATGCAGCCGCACTTTGGCGTCAAGCAGCTTGTCGCTGTGCAAGGGATTGACCGGCGCCGCCGGACCCGGTGCGGCGGGCATTGCAGGCGGGGCGATGGCCGGTGTGGGCAGCAGCACGCTCGGCGTCTGCGGTACGGCGACCGGTTCAGGCAGGACATTCCAGGATGGCTGTGAAGCAGCCGGCGCCGAGGGCTGCGCGACCAAAGGCTCCGCCGCCGGCGGCGGCAGCGGAAAACGTCGGGCTGAGAAGCGGCCGGCCATGCGGGAAGTCCTGATGTCTTGTTTTCGGTGCCGGACTGTTAGCGTGCGAAGGACAATTTGAATTTGCGCGGCGCGGCGGCAGACTTCTGGGCAGACTTTGAGGCGAGCGGCACGATCAGCTTGCGCAATTCCTGTGTGATCTTGTTGCCAGGCTTCACCTCTTCGAGCGGAACTCCGCGGTCGATCGCTTCGCGCACCAGCCGGTAATTGTTCGGCACCGCGCCTGAGAAATCCTGCCCCAGCGCCTGTTCGAGATCGCTGCGCTTCAGTCCGGGGACGAACATACGCTCCTCGAAACGGTTGATGATGACCTGCGGCTGCGGGCCATCGGACATGCGTTCGCGAATGGCGCCGACCAGTTGCTTGGCGTGTTTCAGGCTCGGCACGGTCATTTCGCTGACGATGAAAAGACGGTTCGACCCGAGCAGCACGCTGTCGGTCCAGGAAAACCAGGTTCGCGGCATGTCGATCACCACATGCGCGAAATGCGAGGACACGAGATCGAGCAACTTGGTCACGACATCCGGGTCGAAAGTCCGCATCTCGGCCGGACGCGGCGGTGCGGCGATCACCGCAAGACCCGACTTGTGATAGCTGGTCATGACATCGAGCAACTGCTTGTCGAGCCGGTCCGGGCGCGGTTCGATTTCGTTGAGATCGAGGCGCGGTTCGAGATCGAGATAGTCCGCGCAGGCTCCGTGTTGCAGGTTCAGATCCACGAGGCAGCTCGAGGCGCGGCCGCGCGCATTGCTCGACAGCAAGAGGAGCGCCGTCTGTATCGACAAGGTGGTGACACCCGCCCCGCCGACCGCCGGCAGGAAGGTGTAGATTTCTGCCTCGGCGCCCTCCGTCGCGGCAGGCTTGACCACACGCGCGCAAGTGCGCACCAGCTCGATTGCAGGGACCGGCTTGACGAGAAAGTCGGCCACGCGCATCTGCAACAGCGTGCGGGCGAAGGCGGCATCGAAGGTCTGCGCCACGACGACAACAGGCGGCCAGCCGCCCGTTCTTGCCGTCAGGCGCATCAGCCCCTGCATCTCGTCGTCACGCGCGGTGTCGACATCGGCCACGATCACCGTTGCGCCGTCATGATCGATCGCGTCACCGGACGTGGCGATCGACCCTTGCACCAGGCACAACTCGATTTGCGGGCTCGCCTCGAAGGTGTGGCGAACGACATGTTCGAAATCCGGATCCGAGGTCAGCACCACGACACGGGTCTTGCCGGTTTCGACGGGAGGCCGGCTCATGCTTATCATGCGGTCTTCTCACGTGTTCCGGGGATCAGGGTTGCGCCGTTGCGTTCGCCGACGACGAGGACGATTGCGGCCCGGCCCAGGTAGAGGGTGCCGGTTGTGCCGGGGCCGGGGCCGCATTCTGAGGCTGATTGTCTCCGCTCGCATTCTGCGCCTGCGCGCGCGCATACGACACGGAACTGGTATTGGCGCTGACCGGCGGCGTGACTTCGCCGCGCCGGTAGCGCGCATAGGCGCGCTGCATCACCTCGCCGTTGAACGCAATGTTGCGGTTGGCGCTGGAGCGCGGCCAGGGATCGACCATATGGGTGACCTGGTTGATCTGCTTGGCATCGCCCGCCCAGGGCGCGATGGTGTCGCGACGGTCGGTATAGAGGTTGGAGCAGGCCGACAGCGTGACGCCGGCAAGCAGCGCGGCCGTTACCGCCTTAATATTTGACCGAGAGGACATGACCCACCTCCTTGACCGATACGACGTTTCTGGCCGGCGTATAGACCGGGACAGGCGCGGGCGCGCCCGGCACATCCAGCATGTGGCCGGTGGTGGCGCGCTGCGTGCCAACTTCAAGCTTGCTGACGCCGCGCGAGACTTCGTTCTTGCCCATCAGGAAGAAGTCGACATCGTTCGGCGCCATCGAATTGTCGAGTGGCGTTGCGATCCTGTCGCCGGGGCGCGCCGGCTGCACGAGCCGCGGTGTCACGATGATGGCAAGATCGGTCTCGCGCTTGCGATAGGCGGCGGAGCGGAACAGCGCGCCGAGGATCGGCACATCGCCGAGCCACGGCAATTGCGATTGCGCCGTCTCGCCCTGGCTCTGCAACAGGCCGCCGATCACGAAGCTCTGTCCGTCGCGCAATTCGACGGTGGTCGAGGCGCGGCGCACGATCAGGGGCGGCACGGAGATGCCCGCGACCTGGACCGGATTGGAGGTGTCGAGCTGGCTGACTTCCGGCTCGATCTTCAGATTGATGAGGCCGTCGGAGAGCACGGTCGGGGTGAACGCGAGACCCACGCCGTAACGCTTGTATTCGATCGACACGGTGCCGAGCGAGCCGGGCACCGGCACCGGAAATTCGCCGCCGGCGAGGAAGCTTGCGGTGTCGCCGGACAGGGCCGTGAGGTTGGGCTCCGCGAGCGAGCGAGCCATGCCCTTTTCTTCCAGCGCATTGATCAGGATGTCGACCGAGAGGCCCTTGGTGATCAGCTTGCCGATCAGGAAGCCGAACGGCGCCGCGCCGGACAGCACGCCTGCGGCCACAACCTGGGAAATGCCGAGACTGTCGATGCCGACATTCTTGCCGCCCGCTTCCACGCCCGGCTGTTTCCAGGGGCTGCTTCCGGTCGGCGTGACCGGCAATTGATCGGCCGGCGTACGGTTGCCGATATTGCCGAGCAGGCGGCCGTTATTGGTCGACGGATTCCATTGGACGCCGAGTTCGCGGCCGGCCTGGCGATTGGCCTCGATGAAGCGCACTTCCAGCATCACCTGCTGGGGCGACATGACAGACATGGAATTGATCACATCCGGCCCGAATTGCCGGGCCAGCGTCACCGCCTGATCGACGGTGCCGGCATCCTGAACGGCACCGCTGAGCAGGATCCGGCCATTCACCGAGCTTGCACGGATCTTCGCATGCGGGAAGCGCCGGTTCAGCGTGGTCTGCAGCATCGAGGTGTCGTAGGACACCTCGACATCGAAGACGCCGACCAGCCTCTTGTCCTCGGCATAAGCGGAGACGCGGGTGGTGCCGCTCTTGCGACCGAGGATCGACAGTGTGCGGTCGGTGAGTGGCGAGATGTCGGCAATGTCCGGATCGGCGACCACGAGGCTGACAAAGCTCGCATCGGTGCGCACATCTTCCGTCTTGCCGATGGACACGGCGACCTGCGCGGTCTTCTTGGCCGCGCTGATCTGCACCACCCGTTGCGCAAGGGCGAAACCGGATTGCAGCGGCAGCATCGGCTCGCTCATCACCGCCGCCATTCCCAACGCCACCGCCTGAACGGCCATCCGGCGCCTGCGCGGCACACGATTGCAGATCTTTTCATTCACTGACTGCACGACACTCTCCCCCACCTTCTGGTGATCCCCGTTATTGCACCTGCGGCCGCGCCCCCCCGGACACGACCTGGCTGCGAATCTTGCCTTCGACAGGCACTTCATAGGTCTGGCGCTGACCGCCGCGCTGCACCGACACCGAGGTCACGGAGCCGGACCTGGCAGGTGCAGCGGTTTCGGCTTTGCTCAGATCGTCGAGCGTGATCCGGCGCGTCGGCTCCGCACTCTGTTCGCCGGCCCGGCGCAACAAAAGCGACAGGCTGCCGACCGAAGCGGCAAGCCATATTTTCTGCGCACCGACCGTATCGACTTCGAGCGTGACCGCTTTCGCAATCGCCGCCTTGGTGGCGCGATCGTCGGCGCTCTGATCGACCGCCAGCACGCGCGCATTCTGCAGCACGATCTCGGTCGTGGCGTTGCCCTTTTCGAGCTGCCGCGTCAGCACGACATCGACGCGGTCGCCCGGCAGCACGAAACCGCCGACGCCTTCGACATCGTTGACGCGCACGGACACCGCCTTCATTCCGTCGCCGACGAGTGCCGACAATGTCGCGCGCTGGCCGGGACCGGTGATCTTGACCGACAGGACCGGCTCGTTGGGCTCGATCGGCGACAGCACCACGCGCTTGCCGGCCGACAGCAGATCGCCGACCTTGGCAAAGGCCCCGTCCGGCAGCGTGGCCGAGCCCCACGGCATCTCGCGCAGATGCTCGCCGGTAAGTTCGACACCGAACGGCAATCTCTGTCCCGCCACCACGATGGTCTGCGCGCTGACCGGCTCCTTCTGCGCCTCCAGGCTTTTCATGCGGCGCTCGGCCTGACTGGAGAGCCACGCCTGCGCGATGAACACGGCGAGCAGTCCGAAGACCACTGCAAATGTCACCATCACGAAAGTGGATTTACGCACGACTGCCGTCCCGATTGCGAGCGCGCTTGTTGTGCGCTCTTTTCGGGATCGACTATTGCGATGCGGTCGTATGGAATTGGTGAAGCTTGGCGGGCTTCTCTGTCTATGCTGAAGAACGGCTTTATGTGCAGGCTTTATGAAAAGTATGCATCGAAGGCGGCGCGATGTCGCAAGCGATACTTAACCCTGACATTCCGTTACGGGCCTCGTACGAGCCGTCCAGCGCAACAGCGTGGTAAACAGGACCGGAATCAGTGAATCAATTCTTGCTTCAGGCCGTCACGCCGGCACCGGCGGACGCGGTTGCGCAAGTGCCGCGCGCTCTTCTTTCGCGGTCCGCGCCAGTGTCACAAGATCGACCTTGCCGGACCCCAGCATTGGCAATTTCTCCATGAAGATAACCTCGGCCGGGATCATCAGTTCGGACACATGGCGCTGGCGCGCAAAGGCCATGAATTCGCTTCGGCTCGCATCCTTCCTGTTGGTATAGAGCAGCAGCCGCTCTCCCTTGCGCGCATCCGGCACCGAGACCACCGCCGACAGCGAATCCGGCCACAGGTCGCCCGCCAATGCTTCGACAGCGGCAAAGGAAATCATCTCGCCGCCGACCTTGGCAAAGCGCTTGGCGCGGCCCTTGATCGCGATGAAGCCCTGTTCGTCGATGGTGACGATATCGCCGGTGTCGTACCAGCCCTCGGGCGGACGATCGAGCACACCGGGATTTTCCGCGCGCAGATATCCGAGCATCACGTTCGGACCCTTGACGAAAAGGCGCCCGCCCTCCTCCACGCCCTCGACCGGCTGCAGCTTCGCTTCCATGCCGGGCAGGATGCGGCCGACCGTGCCGAACTTGTTGAACATCGGCGTATTGAGCGCGAGCGCCGGCGCCGTTTCGGTGACGCCATAACCTTCGAGAATGCGCAGGCCGAACTTTTCAAGATAGATGTGCCGGGTCGAGTCACGCACCGGTTCGGCACCGGCGAGAAGATAACGGATCGACCGGAAATCGTAGGGATTGGCCGCACGCGCGTAGCCGTTCAGGAATGTATCCGTCCCGAACATGATGGTTGCATTGATGCCGTAGACCAGTTCCGGCACGGTGCGGTAATGCAGCGGCGACGGATAAAGGAAGATCGGCACGCCCGAGACGATGGGCAGGATCACGCCGACGGTCAGCCCGAACGAATGGAAGACGGGCAGGATATTGAACACCTTGTCGCTGCGGTTGAAATCGATGCGGGCGCGTGCCTGCGCCGCGTTGGTCAGGATGTTGCGGTGAGAGAGAACGACACCCTTGGGCACGCCTTCCGAGCCCGAGGTGAACAGGATCGCCGCCCAGTCGTCCGGCTTGCGCGCCACGATCGGCTTCTTGTAGGTCAAAAGCCCGCCCAGCTTGTCGAACAGGCCGATCGTCGTGCGCACATCCTCCAGATAGACGAAGGACATTTCGGTCGCCAGCTTCTCGACCAGCGAGTCCAGTTTGCCGCGTTCGATGAAGGCGCGGGACGTAACGATTGTGGTCAGCCCGGCCGCCTTGCAGCCGGCAAGGATGTTGGCCGCACCAGCCGTGAAGTTGATCATGGCCGGCACACGTCCGGCCGACATCAGCCCGAAAATCGTGACCACCGCTCCGTTGGCGTTCGGCAGCATCACGCCGATGGGCTTGCCTTCCTCGGCAAGCGGCATCAGCTTCTTGCCGAGAATACGCGCACCCAGCAGCAGGCGCTTGTAGGGCAGTGCGCCGGAAACGACGTCTTCGGTCGCCACCGATTTCATGCCGTGCTCATGCGCGGCGGCAATCAGCGCCTGCGGAATGCTGCGATCCGTCGGCGTGGTCTTGTAGATCATGTCCGACATGATGTCGTAGAGCGCAGCCCCCGCCGCGCGCCGCCGCGCCCGGCCGCGCAAGGCCGGATCGATATCGAGTTTCACCGGATCGAGCACGGTGACTCGCAGCTTGGGAAACCACTGACGCCGCACCTGATCCTTGGTGAGGCGGGTGAAGTGAGAGCGCTCCAACCCGTCGATACGCACCGGCACGATGGTGGCGTCTGATTTGTCGGCGATCAGGCCGGCCCCGTCATACACCTTCATCAGGGAGCCGGTGACGGTGATGCGCCCCTCCGGGAAAATGATCAGGGTCTCGCCGCCCTGCACCGCCTGGATCAGCGTGCGGGTGGCCATCGGCTTCAGCGGATCGATGGGCAGCGCGCGCGTCACCCGCAAGAACGGCTTGACCCACCATTTTTGCGCGATCGCGGTGTCGACGGCGAAGAGCGGATCGCGCCCCAGCAGCGACAGGGCGACACCGGCATCGAGAAAGCTGACATGGTTCAGCGCGATGATGACGTTCGAGCTTTGCACCTTCTGCAAATTTTCAAGCCCGCGCACTTCGGCCCGGAAGATGGTGCGATAGAGAATGGACAGCGCGTCGTTGAACGGACGTGTCGGCATGGTGAAGCCGATGATGATCGCCACGATAAAATTGCAGATACCGAGACCGATGAACAGGACGGGCGTGGTCACGCCATTGGTCTGCAACAGGGCGACGAACAAGGTCGCCGTCGTCATGAACAGGGCATTGAGGATGTTGACGGCCGCGATCACGCGCGCACGTCGGTCGGCTCCGGCCCAGGCCTGTACGGCGGCGAAGGCCGGGACGATGAACAGGCCGCCGCCGATCGCAAGGCCGATCAGCGCCAGCGCGGCGTTGATGCCCCGCGATGTGGCGAAGACCTCCAGGGGCCGCGCGAAGGTTGTGGCGGGGACGGCGCCATAAAGCGTGAGGCCCATGTAAAGCGCCGAGGCGCCGACCAGCAGCGCGCCGAGCAGGGTCGGCAGAAGAATGATGCGGCCGCTGGCAAGCCATGCGGCGAGGCCCGAACCGACCGCCACGGCCACCGAGAAAATCGCGAGATAGGCGGTGACGGTTTCCTCGTTGCCACCGATCAGCGACTTCACGGCCGGCGGCAACAGCGAGAGGACCACAACGCCCACCAGCCAGAACCAGCTGGTGACCAGAGCGCCCCACCAGAGCCTGCGGTCCCCCCGCAGATGCTGGATCAGCGACCAGGTGGAGGCTGCGATATTGCGATTGATGATCAGGTTCGGCGCGCCCTCGCCGGTGCGCGGGATCATCAGGCTGGACACCCAGCACAGCACCGCAAAGAACATGATAAGCGACGAAAACAGCAGCGGACTGCCGCCGCCATGCGCGGCAATTCCGGCCACGATGGTGCCGAGCAGGATTGCGATGAAGGTCGCGCCTTCGACGAGCGCATTGCCGCCCGGCAATTCGCGCCGCTCCAGATGGTCGGGCAGGATGCCGTATTTGATCGGG
>JAEVZN010000580.1 GCA_023392205.1 Pseudomonadota bacterium | reverse complement strand
GTTTGCAGCCATGCTGCGCAAGGCCGATCATCATATCGAGGTGGCGATCCGCAAGGCCAATGAACTGACGGCGAGCCAGCGGCACCGAATCACCCTCGGGATCGTGCCACTGGCAGAGCGGAGAGGCGTGCTTGTCGAGGCCCTGAAGGCGGCTTTGGCCGAATGGACGGCGCAGCATCCGGGTGTGGATCTGCGGATCTGGGAAGCGCCCACCGAGACCCTGCACAAATGGGTGAATTCGGGCAATGTCAACCTGGCGCTGGTCGAAACCGTGATGCCGCATTCGTCGCGGATCGATCTGAACAGCCGCGACCCTCTCGGCGTCGTCACAACGGGCGGCGCATCGCTGCTGCCGCCCGGCGATGTCGCCTTCACGCGGCTCTCGGACTTGCCGATGCTGTTGCCGTCACGCGAGTTTGGCATTCGCCGGTTGCTGGACGAAGCGGCGGAAAAGACGGGTGTCCGGCTGCGCGTCCAGGCGGAGGTGAATTCGCTGATGATGGCAATGGCCATGATCGGCGATGGCGACTGCGCCACCGTCATGCCTTACGCCACGGTGCGGAAAGCCGTGTCGGACGGGGAATTGCAGTTCCATAAACTCGTCGGCCCCGAAGTCTGGCGCAAGCTGTGCGTGATATTCCCGGCCGAGCGCCCGCTGGCCGAAATCGAACGCAGCTTCGTGCGGACATTCCGGCGCCAGCTCACGCTGAATACGGGCGATCGCGCTGCAAGCTAGTAATCCGCGATGGTCCTGCGTACGCGGTCCATCACGTCTTTCGGCGGCAATGCGAATTCCGAGCGCGTTCCGGTGGCCCCGTCGCCCGGCCGCGTCGCAGCCACCATGCCGATCTTTGTCACCAGCAGGTTCTCGTGCATCGGGTCGCAGCGGTCGGCCTTCATGCCGGGCAGGACGATCAGGTCTTCATGGCCGCGAAAGCGCGCCGCCAGCGACCATTCGACCGCCCCGGGAACTTCCGGATCGATGTCGTCGTCGACGACCGTCACCAGCTTCAGCAGATTCACATGACCCATCGCCAGCAGAATGGCGCGTTTGCCCTCGCCGGGGCGCGGACGATGCATCACGATGATTGCGTGCAGGCGGCCCATGGAGCCGTCGGTGACGAAGACGCGACGGACGGCCGGGATCATGTTCTGCAACGCGCGGCAGGTGACGGCCTCGATCGCGAGCGCGCCGAGCAGCGCATGTTCCGGCGTGAAGGCCGGCAAGATCGCCTGAAACACCGCGTCGCGGCGATGCGTCACGCAGTGGATGGTGCCGCCGATGCCCGGTCCGTAATCCTCGTAAAAGCCGTGAAACTCCGACACCGGCCCCTCTGCAACAAGATCGCCGGCATGAAGCTCGCCCTCCAGCACGATCTCGGCATCCGCCGGCACTTCAAGATCCACACTCCGGCATTTCACCAGCCGCAGCGGCTCGCCCAGCAATGCACCGGCCACATCGTATTCGTCGTCGCCGAGCCCCAGATACATCTGCGACCCGAGCAGCACCTGAATACAATTGCCGATGGCCACTGCAATCGGCAGCGTCCTGCCCATCGCCCGCGCCTTCTCGGCCAACAGATTCAGGTGATGGTTTTTGGCAATGCCCGCCATCACCCGGCCGCCGCCGTCGATCCGCAGCCGCGCGATGGACACGTTGCGCCGCCCCGTTTCCGGATCCTTGGCGACGATCACACCGGCGGTGATATACGGCCCGCTTTCGCGCTCGAACCAGGACGGCACCGGCAACAATGACGCGAGGTCGATCTCGCTGTCATGCACCACCTCTTGGACGGGCGCGGCGTTGTCCTGCAGGACCGGCGCAACCGGTCGGTCGAGCGCGGCACGGATCGCGGCATGAAGCTCCGCGCGCTCCACATTCATGGCGCGCGCCACCCGGTCGCGCGAATTGAACATATTGCCCACCACCGGCATGGCATGCCCGGACACGCTTTCGAACAATTGCGCCTGTCCTGTCCGGCGCTCCATCAGCACCGCCGCGATCTCGAACCGCGGATCGACTTTGCGGCGGACGCGATGCAGCGTGCCGTCGCTCTCGAACTGATCCAGCGTGTCGCGGAAAGCCTGTGAGACCATCTTGATGTCCCGCTATCCCGCCGCCGGCAAACGGAAATGCCGGACCTGCTTGCCGGCCGCCTCGTCGAGCGCGTCGTCATAGCCCGCATCGGCATAGCGCATGATGCCGAGCGACGTATCGTTGTCGAGCGACAGCTTCAGCCGTTCCTCCGCCGCGCGCGATCCGTCGGCGATCAGCGTAACTCCGGCGCTGGTCATGTAGCCCGAATAGCCGCCGCCACCGGAATGGATCGCCACCAGATCGGCCTTGGACGAACAATGCGCCATGGCATTGAGTAACGGCCAGTCGGCAATCGCGTCCGAGCCGTCCTTCATGTTCTCGGTCATGATATTGGGATGCGCCATCGCTCCCGCATCGAGATGATCGCGGGTGAAGGCCACCGGACCGTCCAGAATGCCGTCGCGCACCATGCCATTGACGGCGAGCGCCAGCGCCGTGCGGTCGCCATGTCCGAGCCAGGCGATGCGGGCCGGCAGCCCTTCAAACGGCACATGGTTGCGCGCCAGACGAATCCAGTTCGATACGATCTTGTTATCGGCAAATCGCGTCATCGCGAATTCGTCGATCTTTGCAATGTCTGACGCCGAATTCGACAAGGCGATCCAGCGAAACGGTCCGATGGCGCGGGCGAAAAGCGGACGCAGAAAGGCTTCGGTGAAGATCGGAATATCGAAGGCATTGGCGATGCCGCCATGTTTCGCCTGGGTGCGGATCAGGTTGCCATTGTCGAACACGATGGCGCCCGCCTTCTGGAATCCGAGCATGGCAGTGACATGTCTGGCGATGGAGCGGGTGGATTCCGCCATCAGGCGCTGCGGATCGGTCTTGCGCAGGCCGCGCGCCTCTTCGAGCGTCATGCTGTCGGGCACATAGCCGTAAACGAGATCGTGCGCCGAGGTCTGGTCGGTCACGATGTCCGGCACGATGCCGCGTGCCAGGATATCGGGATAGATCGTCGCCGCATTGCCGAGCAGGCCGACCGAGATCGGCTTCTTTTCGGCGCGCGCGCGGTCGATCATTGCCAGTGCGTCGTCGAGTGTCTCCGCACGCTTGTCGAGATAGCCGATCTCCAGCCGCTTGGCGATGCGCTTCTCGTCCACATCGACGCACAGGATCGCGGCATCCGCCAGCCGTCCGGCGAGCGGCTGCGCGCCGCCCATGCCGCCGAGTCCAGCGGTGAGGATGAAACGTCCGCGCAGATCGCCGCCGAAATGCTGCTCGGCAATCCGCATGAAAATTTCATAGGTGCCCTGGATGACGCCCTGCGAGCCGATATATTGCCAGTCGCCTGCGGTGAGGCCGCCCCAGCAGATCAGGCCCTTCTTCTCCCACTCGTAGAAATTCTCCGCCTTTGCCCATTGGCCGATCATGTTGCAATTGGCCATGATCACAATCGGCGCTTCGGCATGGGTGCGAATGAGCCCGATCGGCTTTCCGGACTGGACAATGAGAGTGTCCTCCTCGTCCATGGTCTTGAGCGTCTCGACGATCCTGTCATGCGAGGGCCAGTCGCGCGCGGCCTTGCCGAGTGCGGCATATACGACCAGATTGGCCGGGTCTTCGCCGACGGCCAGCACGTTTTCCAGAAGCCGCAGCAGGCCTTCCTGCCGCCAGCCCTTGCAGCGCAGGTTGCGGCCGGCGGTGACGCTGAATTGGCGATTCATGGCTTGCTCTTGGTTTTTCCCGGCGCGGCCTTGCCCGCATCGCCGAGCGCATAATCGGCGATGGAAATGCCGAGCGCCTTTTCGCAGATCGGATAGACGCTCGGATCGGTGACGCTCGATGAGAGCGGGATCAGGTCCTTGGCCACGCGCAGGATCATCAATTCCTGGCCTTCCGAGATTTCGCCGACGCTCATCGGCACGCCATCCGGGTTTAGTGTGGTGATGACGTCGGGATAGGTCGCAAGCCTTTTTCCGCCCGCATCCTCGGCCGCCATATATTCGTTCATCACATGCAGCGTGACGGCGCTTTCACCCTTGCCGAGCGTCAGGGTGCCGATATCGAAAGCCTCCTGCGTATAGGTCACGGCTTTCTTTGTGACGGTCCCCTGCCCGATGATCTCGCCGCGGGTCTGGCGGCAGATCGCATCGATCACGGCTTTGCCGCCCTTTGCTTCCGCGGCGATGATGGCGGCGCCGAGATCGAGCGCCATGGAGATGCCGCCAAGGGCCGCATGCTGCTTGACATAGGATGCCGGCACCGGGTTGCGGCAGGAAGCGATGAAGCCGCCGGACATGTCGGCCGCCTTGCGCAGGATCGGAGAGACCTTGCCGGTGGCGCCGCGTACGATCAGTTCGATATAGGCATTCATCTCGCGATTGCCGCCGACCGCCGACTGGATCATCGGCTCGGGCGAATTGGCAAGCCCGATGGAGCCCATGTCGCCGGTCGGATGCGCGCGCAGATCGCCGACCGCATCCACGACCTTGGTGCCGAGCATGGCCGAGGGCAGCCAGGCATTCAGCGTGCTCGACTTGCCGTTCTGCCCAATAATGAGACCGGCAATCGGCATGCCGAGTTCTTCTTCCACAAGCCGCACGGCATTCACGTAATCGACGCCCAGCATCTGCCAGGGTGTGGTGGAAGCCGGCGCGCCGATGGCCGCAGCCGTGGCGACGAAATCGTCTGGATCGAGCTCGTCGATGGAGACGAGTTCGGGATGTCCCGCATTGACCGCAGCCGTGCCGAGCATGCGGCCGTGATCGGCCCAGCCGCCGCCGCCGCAGGCAAAGACCGCGCCGCCCTTGATGGCCGCCTCGATATCCTTCTCGACCAGAATGCGTCCCATCAAAGTCTCCTACGCGGCGTCCGTCGCCGCCTGCATGGCATCGAAACGGAGCACCGCGTCCGCGATCACGGCGGCACCGGCCGCAACGGCACCGGGTTCGGCCCATTCCTCCGGCGTGTGGCTCTTGCCGTCGCGGCAGGGAATGAAAACCATCGCGGCCGGTGCGATGCGCGCGATGAAGGCCGCGTCATGCCCGGCGCCGGATGCGATATCGATGCTGGAAAAGCCGAGCGCCCTGGCGCTGGCGGTCAGGGTGTCGCGCAGCAGCGGATCGCAGGGTGTGGGATTGGTGTCGGACAGCCTTGCGAAGATTTCGCGTTCGGTCCGGCTTTCCGCCGCAAGCTTGGCAGTCTCCGCATCGAGCAGGACCAGGAATTCATCCATCAGGTTGCGCCGTTCGGCGCGCGCATCGATCACGATGCGGGCTTCCTGCGGGACCACATTGGAGGCATTGGGCGATACCGACACCACGCCGATGGTGGCGACGAAATGGCCCTCCCCGCGCGACGCGAAATGGCGCGCCAATGTCTCGACATAAACCGCTGTGCGCGCTGCAGGCGTGAAGGCATCGCACCGCAGATGCATCGGCGTGGTACCGGCATGGTCGGCCGATCCCTTGAACACGATCTCGATGCGCGTGATGCCGACGATCGCCGTGACAATGCCGACATCGATGCCGCCCTGTTCGAGCACGATGCTCTGTTCGATATGCAATTCGAAAAAGGCGGCGATATCCTTGCGCTTCGCATCGGCCAATGCCCCGACCCTGCCGCCCACGCGGTCGATGGCATCGGCGAGAATTTCGCCCGTGGGGTCCTTGTAGGCCAGCATGGGCGGTTCCAGCACGCCGGCCATGCCGCGGCTCCCGATACAGGACAGGCCGAACTCGCTCGGCTCCTCGGCTAGGAAATCGACGATCTCGATACTGTGGCGCAGACGCACGCCGGAATCCCTGAGCGAGCGGGCGATCTCCAGTCCCGTCAGCAGACCGGCCGGACCGTCGAAGCGGCCACCCGACGGTACGCTGTCCGAATGCGAGCCGATCATGATGACCTTGGCGGCAGGATCGGAGCCTTCCATGCGGCCGATCAGGTTGCCGGCTGTGTCGATGCGGGTCGCAAGGCCCGCCGCCTTGAACCGCGCGGTCAGCCAGGCGCGGCCTTCGAGAAAGAGCGGCGAGAAGGAGCGGCGCGTATAGGGCTTGCCCGGATCGGTGATGGCGGCAAGCTGCATCAGGTCGTCCCACAGCCGCTTGCCGTCGATCGGGAGGTTGCCTGCCATTATGTCTTGCCTGATTTTTTGCCTGTGCCGTGGGCCATCATGCGTTGCGCCGGGCGCACGAACTGGCCGGAGCCGGGTGCCGCCACATCGGTGCCGTCGAACACCATCTGTCCGCGCACAAAGGTCGCCGCCGGGCGATATGTCAAATCCATCCCCTGATAGGGGCTCCACTGCACCACGTTATGTCCGCTGGCGGCGGCATCGTAGCGTCCGGGCTTGTGCGCCATGACCACGATATCGGCATCGCAGCCCGGCGTCAGCGCGCCCTTGCGATGGCCGATGCGAAACAGCCGCGCCGGATTGGCGGCCAGCAGGCGCGCCGCATAGCTTGGACTGAGATTGCGGTCGAGCAGGCCCTTGAGCAGCAGCGGATAGAGCACTTCGAGGCCCGGCACGCCGGAGGCATTCCTGAGCATGTCGGGATCGGTCTTGCGCTCCTCCGACCAACTGACGTGATCGGTGGACACGATCGTGATGTTGCCCGCGGCCAGATGATGCCAGAGCCTGTCGCGCTCGGCGCGGCCGCGCACCGGCGGATTGATCTTGGCCTTGCCGCCGAGACGCGACACGTCGTCCTCTTCGGAGAGGATCAGGTAATGGATGCAGGCCTCGATACTGGTATCGAAGCCCTGCTGCCGGTAGGCCGCACACATGTCGTAACCGCGGCCGATGGAGCAATGCACGATATGCCCGGAGCAGCCGGTGGCGGCGGCGAGTTCGTAGACTTCGGCCGTCGCCAGCGCCTCCGTATAGGCGGGGCGGGACATGGCATGCGCGCGATAATCGGTGAGGCCCGAAGCCTGCACCGCCTTGATGGCCGCGCGCACCGTCTCGTCATTCTCGTTATGGACGCCGGCGATCAGGCCCTCGCGGGCGACCACCGCAAAGCAATCATGCAGCAGCGGCGTCGGGATGCGGGGGAAGCGGTCGGGATGCGTCTCGAAGGTGGAGAACTTGAACCCGGCTGCACCGGCTGCGGCCAGAGCCGGGATCTGCGCGGCGCCCTCTTTGGGATCAATCGTGGCATAGAGCGCGAAATCCGTCCGCGCCTGCGCGGCGGCTTCTTCCGCCTTGCGCTGCAGGCGGTCGGGCGTCGCAATCAGCACGCCGTCGTCATAGGGCATGTCGACAATGGTGGTGACGCCGCCGGCGGCCGCCGAGCGCGTCGACCAGACGAAGTCTTCCTGACCCTTCTGCGAGCGCGAATGCACCTGCGCATCGATGGCGCCGGGCATCACATAGGACTGCCCGAAATCGTGCCGCGCCCCGGCGGCAGGCGGCGTGCCGGTGCCGACGCGCTCGACCTGTCCGCCGCGCACGGCGACATAGCCGTCATCGAGTACGCTGCCAGGCAGCACCACCCGTCCGGTGACGACCAGATCGAAATCCGTCATGACAGTCTCCACGCCATGGCGGCAGCTTCGGGACGGCGGCCCCAAATCTGAAATGCATTTTGCGGAATGCAGTTATCGAATTAATCGAAGACGACCGAGGTCGCTGCGAGAGCCGAGCGGAGGAGAGTTTATGTGAGCCAGCTGGCTTTCGGCCAGCCGGCATCGTCTTGCGATCCGTCGTTGTCCGGAAGATCAGTTACCGGCCAGTTCGCGCAGCTTCTTGCCGACCTCCGGCGATTTCGCGATCACCGTCTGCCAGGCGACATCGTTGGCCCTCTTGCGAAAAGCCTCCGAAGCCTCGGGACCGAAATCCAGTGTCTCGATGCCGGCCTTGGCCTGACGTTCCTTTTCCGCCTTGTTGATCGCGACGTTTTCCTCGTCGAGGGCTTCCAGCCATGCCGCCGCATCGCTGAGCACCTTGCGCTGCGCATCGGTCAGGCTTTTCCACTTGTCGAGATTGACCAGCACATTGACCTCGGCGCCATAGAACGAAGGCTCGACCCGGAACTTGGTCGCCTTGTCCCAGCCGAGATCGAAAATGCCGCTGACCGGCCATCCGTATCCGTCCACCACGCCGCGCTCCAGCGCCGTATAGACCTCGCCCGGCGGTGTCGTGATCGGCGTGCCGCCGAGCGCCTGTACGATATCGCGATAAACCGGCGTCACGCGGATCTTGAGGCCGGTGAGATCGTGCTTATCGATCTTCTTGTTCAGATAGATGTGGAACGGCACGTTGTGGAATTGCCGCGCCAGATAATAGGTATTCATTTTCTGGTTATGCAGGGTGTTCAAATAGTCCCAGGTGCCGTTCTTGCGCTGCTCGGACATGGGTTTGTAGATCAGCTTGAACGCATCCGCCTCGGGCATCAGGTTGGTGTAGAATGCGCCGGTGACGCTGGCGATATCGACCACGCCGGAGCGCACCGCATTGCCGACCTCGAAAGGCGGCATGGCGCGCGGGCCGCCGATGAAATCGATCTTGATGATGCCCTTCCCGTCCTTGTTCACCTTTTCGATGAAGCGCTCAAAATTGCGCGAGAATTGCGTGCCCTCGGCAAAGGCCGTGACACCGCGCAGCGTCACCTCCTGCGCGGCTGCGGAGCCTGAGCAAATCGCCGCGATCAAACCTGTAACTGCGAATAACGTCTTCACCCTCATGATCGAACTCCCTGGACAAGTTTAGTTTTTATGTCTTCAGGGCATCTTCGGCGGGGTGCGGCACGAAGTCAATTTGCCGCCGGCGCGCACCTGCGGCGCCATTGCCGCGACACGCAACCGCATATCGCCAGTTGCATCCGCAACGCAACATGCCAGGCGTGCGTTACCCCGCCTTGCGCTCTTCCGCGGCCAACAGATAGGTCTGCAACGCCAATGCGCGATCCGAGGACGCTATCAGCTGGTCGACCTTGTCGATCAGATAGCGCAGATCGGAGCGGTTGAGGCAGCCGAATTCCGCATCGTTGACCTTGCGCTGGGTGGGGGCGAGCTTCTCCAGAAGCGCATGCCCCTTGGCGGACACCGTAAGCGTGACGCGGCGCCGGTCGCTTGGGTCCACACGCTTGTGTATGAGGCCCGCCTTCAGCAGGCGCTGGGCAAGCGTGGTCACGAAGGCGCCAGACAGATGCAGGTGATCGGCCACGGTCTTGATGTTGACGTCGCCGTCGACGGAGAGATGCGCGATCGAGATGAGTGTCGTGTATTCGATCCCCGCCAACCCGATCGTGCGGCCGTGACCGTCGCGTAATTGTTCGTGCCGCGACAGAAAGCCCAGCAGGCTGTGAACGAGATGGCGGAAATCGCGGTCGCTGCCATTCACCAGCAATTCCGGCCGCGTGGCCGTCAGCGGAAGTTTGGACTTGAGCGGCTTCTTGCGCCCG
>JAEVZN010000563.1 GCA_023392205.1 Pseudomonadota bacterium | reverse complement strand
CGAACACGCCGACCCAGGTGAAGGTCACGACGCCCGGCACAGTCTCGGCAATGGTCGGCACGCCAGGAAGATCCGGTGAACGCTTCTCTTCTGCGAGTGCGATCATGCGGATGGTGCCCGCCTCATGTTGTGGCAGGACGGCCGGTGTGGTGCCGAAGCTGATCGGGATATGTCCCGCGACCAGATCCGTAATGGCCGGACCGCCGCCGCGATAGGGCACATGGATCATGTTGATCCCGGTCTTCTGCTTGAGCAACTCGCCGGCAATGTGATGTGCAGAACCAATGCCGGCGCTGCCGAAGCTCATCTTCTGATCGGGGTTCTTTTTGGCGTAGTCGATCAGTTCCTGCACGCTCTTGACCGGCAGCTTGGAATTGACGGCGAGCGTCATCAGCACATCGGCGGCCTTGATGACGGGCGTGAAGGCCTTCATCGGGTCGTAGGGGAAATTCTTCTGCATGAAGGAATTCATCGTCACCGGCGCATTCACGGTGACGAGGAGCGTGTAGCCGTCCGGCGCCGCCTTGGCGACCTGCGAGGCACCCGTCGTGCCGCCCGCGCCCGGCCGGTTCTCCACGACGACGCTTTGCTTGAGTTGCTCTTCCAGCGGATCGCGGATGAGGCGTGCGATGAAATCGGTCGAGGCGCCGGGCGGGTAGGGCACCACAATGGTGATCGCGCGTGTCGGCCAGTTCTGCGCCTGCGCCAGAGCGGGCGTTGCGACCAAGGCTGGTGCAAGGATCAGCGCTGCGAGACCTGCTGCTTTCAGACTTGCTGCTTTCAGACTTGCGGCTTTCAGGCTTGCGGCATGAACCGCGATGCGACGAGATGCTTTCATATGTTTCCTCCCGAAAAGGCCTGCGGCCTCATTCTTGTTCAGACTTGCGCCATTCGGCGTCGTTGTCGGTGATTGCAGTGCGGTTATCGAAGTCGCTCAACGTCCCCTGAATTGCGGTTTGCGTTTCTCGTTGAAGGCGCGCACGCCCTCGTGCCGGTCTTCGGTCGAGATCATGCGCTCGTAGCATTGCACCTCGAAGGCGAGGCCAGTGGTCAGGTCGGTCGCGGTCGAAGCGTTGATCGCCTTCTTGATCTGGCGCACCGAGATCGGCGCATTGTCGCAGATCGTGCGCGCCAGCGTGATCACATTCGGCATGAGGTCGCCGGGTTCGCAGACCTCGTTGACCATGCCCCAGGCCTGCGCCTGTTCTGCCGAGAAGGGCAGGCCGCTCATGATGATTTCCTTGGCCCGGCGCACGCCGACCGCACGCGGCAGGTTCTGCGTCGCGCCGGCACCGGGCATGATGCCGCGCGTGACTTCGGGCAAGGCGAAGCGCGCATGGCGCGCGGCATAGATGAAGTCGCAGCACAGCGCGAGTTCGCAGCCGCCGCCAAAGGCCACGCCGTTCACTGCCGCGATCACCGGCACCGAACAATTGATGACCGCATAGGCCGATTCCTCGATGATCGCATGCTGTGCGCGCCAGGCCTCGTCGGTCATGCCCTGACGCTCTTTGAGGTCGCCGCCGGCGCTGAAGGCTTTCTCGCCCGTGCCGGTGAGGATCACGCAGCGCAGATCGCCGGGCGTGAAGGCGAGTTTGCCGAACACTTTCAGCAGGTCTTCGGAGGTCGCGGTGTTGAGCGCGTTATGCACCTCCGGCCGGTTGAAACGCACGACCATCAGGCCCGGCTCCGGCGTCTCGACGACAAGATGCTTGAGACCGTCGACGCTCATGCCGCGTTCACCGCGCGCGAACGGGCCGGAAAGAGACCGAAATCATCGATGGAATTCATCCGCTCCAGTCCCTGGATCGCATCGAACAGCGCGCGCGCACCGCGTTCGCCGAGCGTCGGTCTCGTGCAATCCTCGAATTTCTCCCAGAGCTTTTCGGTCTCCACGCCGCGCTGAAAATGCCCGCGCGGGCGGGTGACGGCTTCCGAGGTCAGCACCTGGCCGCCGCGCAGATGCAACGACACCCGGTCGAAGGGCGAATGCGCCGACTCGTGCGTGTCGCGCTCTGGAATGGTGCACACGCGCACCTTGCCGATCAGGTCCTGCACATCCGGCCGGTTGACGAAAGCATCGGTCAATTCGGCATTGCCGCAAGCGCCCGCCACAATGGCCGAAGCCATCGCGAATTCGCCGCTGATCTTCGCATCGAGGCCGTTCTTCGGCCGGTGCACGCGCAGGATCTCGGCCTGCGTCTCGCCGATCTCCAGATCGATGGCCTCGATCTGGTCGGGGTCGAGCGGGGTGTGTGCGCGCAGGTCGATCAGCGCATCGAGCGCGCGATGCACCGCGTAACAGACCGGATAGAGCTTGATGTTGATGCCGCTGCGCAGAATGCCCCAGTCCTCGCCGAAGCGGGCCGGACTCGTCGTGTCCACCTGACCCTTCGGCGAAATGGCGCGCAGGAATCCGACATCGTCCTCGATCGCGGTATCTGTGGAGGTGACGCCGGCTTCCGCAAGCCGTGCGGCGAGCAAACCCGACTGCGCGGCACGCCCGACCTGATACGGCTTGGTCATCGATCCGAAATTGCCGACAATGCCGCCCGCAAGCGAGGCGGCGATCCCGATGCTACGGCTTGCCATGTCGGCATCGTGTCCGCGCAGGACCGACACGGCGCCTGCGGCGGCGATGGTGCCGAACATGGCGGTCGGGTGCCATCCCTTGCGGTGATGCTGGTCGGGATCGCGGCGGGTCATCTCCGCCCATAATTCATAACCGCCGACGTAAGCCGCAATCATCTGCCGTCCGGTGGCGCCGGTCTCCGCCGCTTCGCCGAGGATCGTCGGCACCAGGATGGCGCTCGGATGCCCGGCCAGTCCCGTATCGTCGTAATCGATGGCATGGGCGGCGACGCCGTAAATCAGTGCGCGCTCGGGGGCGGGGGCCTTGAAATCGCGGATAATGGTCCGCTCGCCGTCATGCACAAGGCCGAGCCCGCGCGCCGTGATGCGCGTCACCGGTTCCTGCCATCCCGTCACCATGACCGCGATACAATCGGTAAACCCGAGACGGACCGTCCTGGCCGCGTCGGCAGGCACCGCGTCGAAACGCAACGCCGCCAGAAATCGCCCCATCTCCGCCGTCAGTCCCATGCCGCCAAAGGCTCCCGCTCGGTCATGGTTTGGGTAGGCGGCAGGGTTTGTCATGTCAACGCAGTGTTTGATATAAGAAACAACGGGACATCCGCTCCCGCTTCAGGATCGCACATGGCTGCCCGCAAGACCGACGCCTCCGATGCCATCGACCCGCGCTATATCGTCCCCGGCCTCTCGCGCGGGCTGGCGCTGCTGCAATTGTTTCCGCGCAGCAGGCCGGCCAAGACGCTGGCCGAACTCGCGGCCGGCCTCGGGCTGACGCGGTCGGCCACCTACCGGCTTGTGTATACGCTGGAGGCGGATGGCTTCATCGCCCGCGATGCGGAATCGCGGCGCTATCGTCTCACCTCGAAGGCGCTGGATCTCGGCTTCGAATATCTGCATGCGCAGCCGATCACCGAAACCGCGCAGCCGTTCCTGCGCGTGTTGAGCGACCGCACGAATGCCGCGGCGCATGTCGCCATTCTCGACGGCTGGCATGCGGTCTATCTGGCGCGTGCGCTTCCGAATGCAGGGCTTGTCAGCAATCTGCAACTGGGCGCGCGGCTGCCGGCGCATACGACATCCAGCGGCCGTATCATGCTGGCCTTTCAGGACGAGTTGCGGCTGCGCGCGATCTACGAACGCCTGCGCAAGGAAGCGCGGCAGGCGGTCACGGTGCCGCCACCGCCGGACTTTACCGGACAGATCACGGCCGATCGCAAGCGCGGTTACGTGTTCCACAAATCGACGGTCGATCCGGGCCTTGTGAGTCTCGCATTCCCGATCCGCGATCACACCTCGCAGACGGTGGCGGCGGTGACGGTGATCGTGCCGGAAAAGCTCAGCGAATTTCTGGGCGGCGAGAAGGCGTTGCGGCCAATGGTGCAGGAAACCGCCGAGCATATCTCGCGCAAGATCGGCTATCGCGGGTAAGCGCGCTTTCGAGCGAAGCGGGCACCGGTTCGCGTGACGTCAACGCGTCAAAGGAAAAAGTTGACGCGCTCAATCCACCTTGACGCGCGGCGTATCCATGGCGTGCAACTCGGACGCCTTGCCCGATTTCATCACCATGCCGGGCAGCGGGCGGCCGAGCATCTCCTGCGCAAGGCCAGCGACGGCGACGAGCGCGTCGAGATCGATGCCGGTCTCGATCTTCATCTCGTGCAGCATATGCACGAAGTCCTCGGTGCAGATATTGCCGACCGCGCGCGGTGCGAACGGACAGCCGCCAAGGCCGCCGATCGAGCCTTCGAAATGGCGGATGCCGCAATCGAGCCCGGCCAGCGCGTTGGCGATGCCGAGACCGCGCGTATTGTGCAGATGCAGGCCGAGCACGATGCCGGGGAAGTGCCGTTGCAGATCGTCCACCGTCTCGCGGATGCGATCCGGATTGGCAACGCCTGTGGTGTCGGCGAGATAGACGATCGGCGCGTCGTGTCCCAGTAACTGCGCGGCCAGGCGATGCATGCGCTCGCGCGAAACCGCGCCTTCATAGGGGCAGCCGAAGGCCGTCGCGATCATGCCGACCAGCCGGCTTTGCGTGCCTTTCGCGGCAGCGGCGATCTCGTCGATGGCGGCCATGCCCTGTTCGGTGGTCATGCGCACATTGAGCCGGTTGAAACTGTCGCTCACCGCCACGCCGGCCTTCAGGTCGTCGATCCTGGCCGCGATCGCGCGTTCGGCGCCGCGCGCATTGGGCACGAAGGCCGCATAGCGGATGCCGGGTTCGCGGCGGATCCCGGCGGCGACAATTTCAGCGTCCGCCAGTTGCGGGATCACTTTGGGATGCGCGAAGCCGGTGATCTCGATTTTTGTCAGGCCGGTCTGCGACAGGGCATCGATCAGCGCGATCTTGCGTTCGGCCGGGATCAGAATCCGCTCGATCTGCAGACCGTCGCGCATCCCGACTTCGCTGATCTCGACGCTGGCGGGTCGCGTCATCGCACGTCCGTCATTGCAGGTCCGTCATTGCGGCGGCGTCCAGGCCGGAGCGGTGAGGCGGCGCTTGCCGTCGGCGGTCTTGCGCACCGCCGGATTCTTCACGTCGTCCTTGTCCCAGAGCTGGCAGGTGACGGTCTTGTGCTTCTGGTCGAGGCCTTCGCAATAATTGGTGAATTCGCAGACCCGCACCTGATCGCCGAGACCGAGCCGCGTTTTCAGAAACCAGTCCGGATCGGCCAGCGTCTGCCGGGCCGAGGCGACGATATCGCAGACCTCATCGGCCAGCATCTTCTCGGCGAATTCGAAGTTATGCACGCCGCCCGCACAGGCGACAGGCGTCTGCAGGCCTTCCGCGCGAATGGCCTCGCGCACGGCTTTTGTGGCGTCCATGTTGCGGCCGAAGGGACCGCGCGCGTCGGAGATATATTGCGGCATACATTCATATCCGCTCGGTCCCGTATAGGGATAGGCGGCCTGTCCAACACCCGGCTGCTTGGCGTCGTCGAACTTGCCACCGCGCGACGTGGAGATGAAATCCATCCCGGCTTTCGCGAAGGCGGTGCCGAAATAGACCGCGTCCTCGACATCGCTGCCGCCGTCGATGCATTCGTCGGCCAGAAAGCGGCAGCCGACCGCGAAGTCATCCGGCACGCTGTCGCGCACGGCGCGGAAGACTTCAAGCGGCAACCGCACGCGGTTCTCGCGCGCGCCGCCATACCCATCCTCGCGCGTATTCTTGCGCGAGAGAAACGAGGCCATCGTATAGGCATGCGCGTAATGCAGTTCGACGCCGTCGAATCCCGCTGCCTGCGCCCGGCGGGCCGCATCGGAGAACAGGCCGGGCAGCACCTGCGGCAGGTCGCGGATATGCGGCAGGTCCATGTCGGTGACGCGCTCGCGATAGCCCTGTTCGAGCGATTCCAGTTCGCGCTCGTCGAGGACATCCACAAGCGCCTCGCGCGGCATGGCCGCGAGCTTCTCGCGGATCTCCGCATCGCTCGCCCCGGCAAGGGCGCGCCGGTGCTCATCCGTGATGGCGAGGAAGCGCTCGAAATATTTCTTCGCATCCGGGCGGCGGCGGATCGAAAGGAAGTCGATGAGCTGGATGAACAGCCGCGTATGGCCATCGCTGCCCTCGCGCACGGCGTCGGCGAGTTTGCGTAAACCTGGGATAAAGCGGTCGTCGCCGATCCGCATCAGCGGTCCGCTCGGCACGTCGCGGATGCCGGTGGCTTCGACGACGATGGCGCCGGGCCGCCCTTGCGCGAAACGGTGATACCATTCGATCACGTCGTCGGTGACGAAGCCGTCCTCGGTGGCCCGCCAGGGCACCATGGCCGGCACCCAGGTCCGCTGTTTGAGCGTGACCGGGCCGACCGTCACCGGCTGAAACAGCCGCGCGCGCTCGGCTTCCGCCTGCGTCGGGACATGGCCATGCGTGGCCTCAAATTTGATTCGCTCCGCCGGACGCCACATTCTCGATATCTCGCATTCCTCTCTATCGATCTATGCAGGCCGGGCAGGGGCGTCAATCTTGCATATCCAAAGACTTGCTCATCCGCAGAGCGCGGTTGTCATGATGCCATGCAGCCGGATAGGTTGTGACGACTCGCCAGTTTCAGGTCTTATGCTCGATCCCAGCGTCTATTCCGACCCATTCGCCCGCGACAACCTTCCGCCGCCGGAACTCTGGCCCGTTTTCGAGGGCCTGGAGGCGCTGGATTATCCGAAGCGCTTCAATGCGGCGGTGGAACTGATCGACGAGGGAGTCCGCGCCGGCTTCGGATCGCGGATCGCCATGCGGACACCCGCGGTCACCTGGACCTATGACGAGTTGCTCGACAAGGCGAACCGCATCGCGGCCGTACTGACGCACGATCTCGGCCTCAAGCCCGGCAATCGCGTTCTCCTGCGCTCGGCCAACAACGCCATGAAAGCCGCCTGCTGGCTCGGCGTGCTCAAGGCGGGCGGGATCGCGGTGTCGACCATGCCGCTCCTGCGGGCGCAGGAACTGAGCTACATGCTGGGCAAGGCGCAGGTGCAATTCGCGCTGTGCGATGCAAGGCTGGCCGATGAACTCGACCGCGCGGCAGCGGGGATGCCGGTGCTCCGGACCGTTCACTTCCACAGCGATGCGCAGGACGGCCTTGAGGCGCGGATGGCGCGCCAGACCGGGACATTCGACAATGTCATTCCCTCGCATGACGATGTGGCGCTGATCGCCTTCACGTCAGGGACGACCGGGCTGTCCAAGGCGACAATGCATTTTCATCGCGACGTGCTGGCGATCGCCGATTGCCTGCCGCGCCATATTCTCAAGCCGGTGCCGGAGGATGTCTTTGCGGGCTCGGCGCCCTTCGCCTTCACCTTCGGGCTGGGTGCGATGCTGGTCTTTCCGCTGCGCTTCGGCGCATCGGCCGTGATGCTCGAACAGCCGGCACCGGATGCGATGCTGTCGGCCATCGAGCGGGAAGGGGTGAGCCGCCTGTTCACGGTGCCGACGCTGTACCGGGCCATGACGTCGCTCGCGGCCGGATATGATGTGTCGAGCCTGAAAACCTGCATTT
>JAEVZN010000510.1 GCA_023392205.1 Pseudomonadota bacterium | reverse complement strand
CTCGCCGAACCGGATACACCCGCCGCCGCCAACGATACCGCCGACACCGCCGCAACCGATGCGGAAGTCTCCTTCGTGCAGCGCGACCTCGCCGCCATTCTCCCGCGCGCCAAGATCGCCGGAAGCCTGCCGATGGACGAGGTGCTGGCAAGCGTGCGCGAAGCCGCGAACTGGAACGCGCGCGACAACACCCGCTATGCCGTGGCAGGCCTTGGCCCGGCCGCCCGCACGCTCGCTTATGCCGCCGACGGCAATCCCGATCCCTACGCGGGCTTCGAAGCCCGTATCATCCCGGAAAACATCACACTGCTGCCCAAGACGGCACCGGACGCCGGCAATGGCTCCGCCTCCAGCGAGCGCAGCGTATTGGTGAAGAAGGGCGACAATATCGGCTCCATCCTGCGCGAACTCGGTGCGCTGCCCGAAGAGATCAAGGCGATCGCGACGGCGCTCGGGCCGCGCGGCCGCGACAATGGCCTGCGCGAGGGCGTTCGGTTGCGCATTCTGCTCTCCAGCGTGCCCGACAGCGAACGGATGCAGCCGCTCCGCGTCATGGTTGTCAACGATTCGGTTATCGAGGCGGTGATCGCGCTGTCCGATCTCGGACGCTATGTCTCTGTCGACACCACGACCATCAATAGCGGACTTGTCGCCGAAGCGCGCGACGACGAGGAAGAGGACGACGGTTCGGGCGTGCGGCTCTATCAGAGCATCTACGAGACGGCGCTGCGCCACCAGATTCCGCGCGGCGTGATCGACGACATGATCCGCGTGTATTCCTACGACGTCGATTTCCAGCGCCGGGTCCAGCCGGGCGATGCGTTCGAAGTGTTCTATGCCGGCGAGGAAGACACCGCAGGCAGCGAGGGCCGCAACGACGTGCTGTTCGCTGCCCTTAACGTCGCGGGCGAGATGCGCAGGTTCTACCGTTTCCAGACGCCCGATGACAACGTCATCGACTATTACGACGAGACCGGAAAGAGCGCGAAGCGCTTCCTGATCCGCAAGCCGATTGCCGAAGGCATCATGCGCTCCAGCTTCGGCGTGCGGAAGCATCCGATCCTTGGCTACGCCAAGATGCATACCGGTGTGGACTGGGCTGCCGCGCATGGAACGCCCATCTATGCCGCCGGCAACGGCACGGTCGTGCGCGCCGGCTGGGAAGGCGGCTACGGAAAATACATCCGCATTAGGCACCATAACGGCTACGAGACCGCCTACGGGCACATGACCGCTTATGCCAAGGGCATCGAGGAAGGCGGGCGCGTGCGGCAGGGCCAGGTGATCGGCTTTGTCGGCTCCACTGGCCTCTCGACCGGCGCCCATCTGCACTACGAGATTCTGGTCAATGGCCGTTTTGTCGACCCGATGCGTGTGCGCCTGCCGCGCGGCCGTTCGCTCGACAACCAGTTGCTGACCGCCTTCGAGACCGAACGCGATCGCATCGACGGCCTGATGGCGCGCGCCAATCCGCGCATGGCGCAGACCACCGCAAGCACGCGGTAACGTCTCCACCGGAAACGCGGAATTGCGCCGCGACTGCGCTGCCCCTACCCTGCCTTCGATTTTGTGCAGCAAGTGGTATTCGCGCGCGGACATGGCGACCCGCACTTCAGCAGTGACCGGCCGGGCGGACCAGGCGCGAGGCGACTCGGGCAATGCACCCGCGCGCCGCAAGCCGGCGTCAGTGACCGTCCTCGATCACCCCATGCTGCAGCACAAGCTGACCTTGCTGCGACAGACCTCCACGACCACCGGCGAATTCCGGCAGATCATGCGCGAGATCGGGCCAATTCTGCTCTATGAGGCGACGCGCGACCTGCCGCTGACAGATCGCAAGATCAAGACGCCCCTGAAGAGCGTCCGGGCGCCGGTGCTCGGAGGTAAGAAGCTGTGTCTTGTGCCGGTGCTCCGCGCCGGTCTCGGGATGGTCGATGCGATGCTGTCCTTCGCGCCCTCGGCACGGGTCGGACATATCGGCCTCTACCGCGATCCGAAGACACTCGAAGCCATCGAATATTATTTCAACATGCCGCGATCCTTGCCGGCGCGGACGATCATCGTGGTCGATCCGATGCTGGCGACCGGCCATTCTGCGGTCGCCGCGCTGAGCCGCCTCAAGCAGGCGGGCGCGAAGACACTCAAACTGGTGTGCCTGCTTGCGGCGCCGGCCGGGATCGACCTCGTGCAGAGCGCGCATCCGGACGTCCCGGTCTTTGTCATCTCGATCGACGAAAAGCTGGACGATCACGCCTATATCGTGCCGGGCCTGGGCGACGCCGGCGACCGCCTGTTCGGGACCAAGAAGGCGGCGAAGCCGCGCAAGTCGCCGAAGTCGCGCAAGGTCAGATAGCAACTCCCCCCGCAGACGCGGGGAGAGTTGTCGTCCGCGATTACGCCGCCTGCTTCACATCCTCGCCGTTGAAGGTCAGGCCCGACTTCCCGGCCGAGACCGTCACCGCGTCGCCATCCTTGACCTTGCCGGACAGGATGAGTTCGGCCAGCGGGTCCTGTAATTCCTTCTGGATCACGCGCTTGAGCGGACGCGCGCCATAGGCCGGATCGTAACCCTTCTCCGCCAGCCATTCGCGGGCGGCGGGTTCGAGCGTGATGGTGATCTTGCGATCGTCCAGCAGCTTCAGCAGACGCTTCAACTGAATATCGACGATGCGGCCCATATCCTCGCGGCGCAGCCGGTGGAACAGCAGGATCTCGTCCACGCGGTTGAGGAATTCCGGGCGGAAGGCCGAGCGCACCACCGCCATGACCTGATCGCGCACGGCTTCCGAATCCTCACCGTCCTTCTGGCTGACCAGGAATTCGGCACCGAGATTGGAGGTCATCACGATCAGCGTATTGCGGAAATCGACCGTACGACCCTGTCCGTCGGTCAGGCGTCCGTCGTCGAGCACCTGCAGGAGCACGTTGAACACGTCGGGATGCGCCTTTTCGATCTCGTCGAACAGGATCACCTGATAAGGCCGCCGCCGCACCGCTTCGGTGAGCGCCCCGCCCTCCTCATAGCCGACATAGCCCGGCGGCGCGCCGATCAGGCGGGCCACCGAATGCTTCTCCATGTATTCGGACATGTCGATGCGCACGAGCGCATGCTCGTCGTCGAACAGGAATTCCGCGAGCGCCTTGGTCAGTTCGGTCTTGCCGACACCGGTGGGACCCAAGAACATGAAGGAGCCGATCGGCCGGTTCGGGTCCTGCAGGCCGGCGCGGGCACGCCGCACCGCGGTCGAGACGGCTTTGACCGCTTCCGCCTGCCCGATGACGCGCTTTGTGATCTGCTCTTCCATCTTGAGAAGCTTCTCGCGCTCGCCTTCCATCATCCGGTCCACCGGAATGCCGGTCCAGCGCGATACCACCTGCGCGACATGGCTCGCGGTGACGGCTTCCTCCGCCAGCACCGCATGCGCAGCACCCGCCTCCTCGATGTCCTTCAGCTTCTTTTCGAGATCGGGGATCCTGCCGTATTGCAATTCGCCCGCGCGCTGGTAATCGCCGCGTCGCGTCGCCTCGGCGAGGTCGTTCTTGGCCTTGTCGAGTTCCTTCTGCAGGTCCGCGGTCTGGCTGAGCTTGTCCTTCTCCGCCTTCCATTTGGCGGTCAGGGCATCGGCTTCCTCTTCGAGATCGGCCAATTCCTTCTCGAGCCGCTTCAGCCGCTCCTTCGAGCCCGCATCGGATTCCTTGCGCAAGGCCTCCTGCTCGATCTTCAGCCGCACGATTTCGCGGTCGAGATTGTCGAGCTCTTCCGGCTTGGAATCGATCTGCATGCGCAACCGCGCCGCCGCCTCGTCGACAAGGTCGATCGCCTTGTCGGGCAGGAAACGGTCGGTGATGTAGCGGTTCGACAAGGTTGCCGCCGCGACCAGAGCCGCATCGGCCACCCGCACCTTGTGATGCGCTTCGTATTTCTCTTTCAGCCCGCGCAGGATGGAGATCGTGTCCTCCACCGTTGGCTCATTGACAAAGACGGGCTGGAAGCGCCGCGCCAACGCCGCATCCTTTTCAACATGCTTGCGGTATTCGTCGAGCGTGGTGGCCCCGACGCAATGCAATTCGCCGCGTGCCAGCGCGGGCTTCAGCAGGTTCGACGCATCCATCGCGCCGTCCGCCTTGCCGGCGCCAACGAGCGTATGCATCTCGTCGATGAACAGAACGATCTGGCCGTCCGAACCGGTCACCTCGGTCAGCACGCCCTTCAGCCGCTCCTCGAACTCGCCGCGATATTTCGCACCCGCGATCAGCGCGCCCATATCGAGCGCAAGCAGCTTCTTGTCCTGCAGCGATTCCGGCACGTCGCCATTGACGATGCGCAGCGCCAGCCCCTCGGCGATGGCGGTCTTGCCGACGCCGGGCTCACCGATCAGCACCGGATTGTTCTTGGTCCGGCGTGACAGGACCTGGATGGTGCGGCGGATTTCCTCGTCGCGGCCGATCACCGGGTCGAGCTTGCCGTCGCGCGCCGCCTGCGTGAGATCGCGGGCGTATTTCTTCAGCGCGTCATAGGCATTCTCGGCCGTCGCGGTGTCCGCCGTGCGGCCCTTGCGGATCGCCTCGATGGCCGCATTCAGGTTCTGCGCGGTGACGCCTGCCTGTTGCAGGATCTTGCCGGCCTCGCTCTCGCGATCCATCGCGAAGGCCAGCAGCAGGCGCTCGACGGTGACGTAGGAATCGCCCGCCTTCTGCGCGATCTTCTCGGCCTGATCGAAAATGCGGGCCAGTGCCGGCACCATTTGCGGCTGCGCGGCCCCGCCGCCCGAGACCTTGGGCTGCTTGCTCAGCGCCGCCTCGACGGCCAGCAAAGCCTGTTTGGCATTGCCGCCCGAACGGTCGATCAGGCCGGCGCAGAGGCCCTCCGGATCGTCGAGCAGAACCTTCAGAAGATGTTCGGGGGTGAATTGCGGATGGCCCTCGCGAAGGGCCATGGCGTGGGCGGACTGGATGAATCCGCGCACACGTTCGGTGTATTTCTCAAAATCCATATGTCGCTCCCTCGGTCTGGTCCGAGGCCCATGACGGCGCCGACGGACCATGATGCTGGGTGTCGCCGCCGCACCTTGATGTCCCGCAAATCAGGCATCAAGGCATGGCAGGCTATACCGGCGGACCCCGGATGGGCATCCGCAAGCGCAGATTTAGGGGCGCCGGACAGACGGCGGTAGAGGGGAGAGGATAAATTTCCCTTTCGGGGGGATCGGCCCATCCGTCGCCGCCAGGGCCAGGCGGATGCCGCTTCGTTCCCAGGTCGGCATCACGAAGAAGGGTCCTATTTGAGCCATGGGCGCCGGATAGCGGCCGTGGGAGTGGCCGGGGCCCGTGGCGAGATAGCGAAAGTTACCCATCCATTCCAGCCTTCCGGGCGGTTGCGAGCGTCGAATTCCCAATAGGCCTTGAAGTTTAGGTAGCCCTGCATTTCACCCATGGGAAGAAGAAAGCCCATCTGCGGGCCCACCGCGGCAACTCGTGACCGGAAGCCCCCCAGCATGGCGGGCGCACCGCTGTCATCGGTGAGCTGATTATAGAAATAGCCCACGGCGCCGATCATGAACTGCTTGGACAGAAACTGCGAAGCGCCCCAATCGATGTGGACATTCACGCCATTGCGGTAATCGGTGTCGGGATTTTTGAAATTGTAAGTGAGTCCTGCGACCGCTGAAAATTCCTGCCCCTTTGCCTGATCGAAATAGGTATAGCCGACACCACCATCCACGCCGGCATGACCGAGCCCGAGATTGGCGAGGCGCGTTGACTGATAACTGCCGACGGGAATGCCGCCCATGGCGTAAGCCAGGTAATTGTGAACGCCGGAATTCCAGCGCAGTTCGGCTTTCGGAAACAGGTCTCCGAATCCGGTTACCGTACTGTCGATAGCCCCCTGTCTCGTGGCCGTCAGCGGTCCAATCGAGGACGTTAGCGTTCCATCAAGATTGGTGTCATTGCGTCCAACAATGGTCACCATGCTGAGCGCGAGCTGGCCGCCGAAAACAGGCGTTTCGAAGACGTAACTCGGAACGAAGATTCCGAGATTGACACGCGCATTCAAGTTCGCCGCCAGATCGATACTAACATCCGGACGAAAGCGTCCAATGGTCGCCTGTCGCGACGCAGAAACCGCGCCGCCGGCCTCGACTGACGTGTGATAATATATGCTCGCAATCGCCCAGCCCGGCACCTGCGGCGTCGCGGCGAGACTTCCGTATTGACCGGGCAGCCAGAACCCAATGCCGTTCTCATCAGCCTGCGCATCCGCAGCCATGAGGATTGTCATGCCAACACAAGCAACGACAATGACCTGCCGCGAAACCATAATCCCCCCCGAGCTTGCTCTCTGCAGAGCCAGCATTTCTTCGTCGATCAGGCTCGATCCATCTTGAGGCCGCAACCGATCAATCGGCGCGCTCATAAAAGGCGTCTTCGTTCGGAAGCGCCGGAGTTTGGCCAGTAAGGCCTTTCGAGACGCTCTGGAACACCTCGGTCAGCAACATGGACTTCGCCATCTGCCCCGCCAACTCGTCAATGCGACTGCGCAATTCACGCACCTTGTCCGGATTTTGCGCGGCAAGATTGATTTTCTCCGAAACATCGTCGCGCAAATTGAACAGTTCGACACGTTCGGGCAAAACGGAGCGCCACACTAGCTTCCAGTCGTTCTGGCGAACCGCACCCCTGAACAATTCGACGTTGTAAACGATCTCCGTGCGGGGCGAAGGCTGACCGGCCGCGATCGTGTCCCACATATCCATGCCGTCGAGCGGCTTGCTGTTAGAGACGCTGGCACCCGCCAGCCGTGCAAGGGTCGGATACATGTCGACGATGTGAATCATGCCATCGACAACGCGAGGTGCGATCTTGCCGGGCCAGTTTACCACCGCTGCAACACGCGTTCCGCCTTCATACAAGTCGCCCTTGCCGCCGCGATACGGGCCATTGTCGGCGGGTAGATCGCCTTTGACTTCACTTTCTCCCGATAGAAGTTTGGCGCGGTTACCGCCATTGTCGCTGTGAAAGACGATGAGCGTGTTTTCACGCAGCCCCTTCTTTTCCAGTGCCTGGACAACCCGCCCGATCTGGTCGTCCATCGCAGTAATCATTGCCGCGTAAGCGCGCCGGTTGACGTCCGCGATGTGGCTATACTTATCGAGATATTCCTTCGGCGCCTGATAGGGCGTATGCGGCGCGGTGAACGCCAAGTACATGAAGAACGGTTTGCCGCGCTCCTGCTCATTGACGTAACGTACTGCGTCATCGCCGATCAATGTTGTGACGTAGCCATTTTCATTTAGCACCTTGTTATTCTTGTACCAGTCGGTCTTGCCGCCCATCATTCGGGTGAAATAGTCGATTTCCCCGAGCTGCGCGCCATACTGA
>JAEVZN010000492.1 GCA_023392205.1 Pseudomonadota bacterium | reverse complement strand
CCCTTCAAAGCGGCGAGGGAGACGCGCCCCCCGCCGGAACGCGGCAATTTGTACGCCGGGGCCTTGCTCCCTTACGTCAGGGGGGTGGACAAACGCCTTCCTTTCGTCGTTTTCGGGGGGTCAACGTGATTGTCGGTCTTGACCCTTGGGCGAGGGCGAGAGGGCATTGTGCCGTGTTCGGTGGCCATCGCAAACATGGTCATCGTGAACATGATCGTTGCAATGAGGTCGATAATCAGTCCGGTGCCTTGAGTGCCGGCATTTCGGACAAGGGGACGTCCGCGCGGGCATGACGACACCGGATCCCGCATCGCGCCTGCAGGAATTGCGTGCGCTGGAGGATACGCTTCGGAAGCACCGCAGCGATTGCATGACCGCGCCCTGGCGAATGGCGATTTGGCGTGGTTTCAGGCGTTTTCGTGCCGCCAGGAGCAGCCCGCTGCTGCGCCGTTCCCGCGCTGCTTTCCGCCGTCCGCTGCTGCGCCGCTCGGTCTTCGCTTTTGCCGGTGTCCTGGGTGTGCTGGCCCTGTGCATGGGCGGGTTCTGGCTGCGGCTGTCGATGTCGCCCATCGAGCTGAATTTCCTGTCGCCCCTGCTGGCCTCGGCGGTCCAGGACAGTATCGGCCAGAAACACAAGGTCGCGATTGCCGGGACGCAGATCGAGCGCGATTCGTCCGGCCGCACCTCGGTGCGTATTCTCGACATGCAGATCCGCGATACTGAAGGCGCGATGGTCGCGAGCGCGCCCAAAGCCGAGGTCGCGATCAGTGGCAGCGACCTCATTCGCGGCCGACTCAATGCGCGGCGGGTAAGCCTGGTCGGGGCGGAACTGGCAATCCGCATCGAGGAGGACGGCCAGGTCACGCTGTCGACCGGAGCCGACCGGGCTCCGCTCGCCGTCACCCCCGCTATCGTCAAGTCCGGACCGAGCCTGGCCGCGCCCGTGCCGGAGACGCCGCAGCAGGCGGCAACCGGCCGCACCGGAGCGGAACGCTTTGCAGCCCTGGTCGGCTGGCTCGACCGGATCTCGGAAATGGGCCTCGACGGCGAAGGCCTCGGCGAAGTCGGCCTCAAGGACGGCGTCCTGAAGGTCGACGATATGCGCACCGACAGGCATTTCGTTTTCGAGCACATCAATCTCAGCCTCGATCGCACCCGCACCGGAATCAGGGTCAATCTCAATTCGGGCGACGAGACGCGCCCGTGGCGCATCCGCGCCGCCATCGAGCAGACCGGCTTCAAGCGGCGGCTGGTGCAGATCGAACTGAACAGGGTCTCGAGCAAGGACCTGTTTCTGGCGACACGGCTGGGCGACGGTCAATTCCAGTCGGATGTTCCCGTCTCCGGCATTATTCGTGCCGAGATCGGCGTCGACTCGCTGCCCACGATTGTCGAAGGCAAGCTCATGGCCGAGGCCGGTTCGATCGGCGATTTGTCCGATCCCGGCGGCCACGTATTCATCGACCGCGCCGAATTGACGCTCGACTGGGATCACAATCGCCGCAATCTGTTGATGCCGGTGCAGGTGCTGGCGGGGGCCAACCGTGTCACGCTGGCAGGCCGCTTCGATGCACCAGCGACCCCCGCAGACCCGTGGCGGGTCACAGTCACCGGCGGATCGGTCGTCCTGAGCGACGGCGTGGCGGACAGCCAGCCTCTGGTCCTCAACAACATCCTGCTGCGCGCCAATCTCGATTTCAAGCGCCAGCGCATCGATCTGGTGCAGGGCGATGTGGGCGGGGCAGGCGTCCGCGGTTCGCTCAATGGCGGGGTGGATTTTTCCGGTGGCGACCCGAAGCTTGCAATCGGGCTTGCGGTGACGCCGATGAGCAGCGCCGTGGCCAAGAAGGTCTGGCCGGTTTTTGTCGCCACCAAGGTCCGTAACTGGGTCACCGAAAATCTGATGGCCGGCGATATCGAGCGCGTCGATATCGCGACCAATGCGCCACTCGACACGCTGAAAGAGCATGGGCCGCCCATCCCCTCCGACGGATTGTCGGTGGATGTGGTCGTGCGCAATGCCGTCATACGGCCCGTCACCGGCATGCCGCCTATTTCGGAAGCCGAGATCACGACCAGTATCCGCGGCCGCCATGTTGTGGTGACGGTGGCAAAGGGAATCGTCGATCTCGGTGGCGGCCGCAAGCTCAACGTCAGCAATGGCGTGTTCGAGGTGCCCGACACCCATCCCAAGGCGCCGCCGGCGCGTGCGCAATTCCGCATCGACGGACCGGTGCCTGTCGCACTCGAATTGCTGCAGTCGGAACGGCTGCGCGGGCAGGCGGCGGTGCCAATGGATTCAAGCAACAGCCGCGGGACCATGACCGGGCAGGTGACGGTTGCGCTGCCGATCACCGCGGACCCGCCGCCGGGCGCGACCCAATACACCATCAATCTCGATGTCTCGGGTTTCTCCGCCGACAACATGGTGATGGGCCACAAGATCGAGGCGCAGGCGCTCAAGGTCAGCGCCAACAATCTCGGCTATCAGATCAAGGGCGATGTGCGTATCAATGGCACCCCCGCCAATCTGGATTACCGCAAGCTTGCGGATGAAACGGAAGCCGACGTGCGTGTTTCGGCGACGCTGGACGAGGCGGCGCTTGCGAAATTCGGATTCTCCGCCGGTTCGGCCCTGATCGGGTCGATCCCGGTCAAGATCGGCGGCAGGATCTCCGACACCAGCGAAGCGCGCCTTGCGGTCGAGGCGGACCTGACTCCGGCCTCGATCTACAATCTGCTTCCGGGCTGGAACAAGCCAGTCGGCTGGCCGACCAAGGTCACCTTCACACTGGTGAATGCAGAAAAATCGACTCGCTTCGAAGACGTGACCATCGACGGTTCGGGATCGAACGTGCGCGGGACCGTCGAACTGGATTCCAAGGGCGAATTGCAATCAGCAAATTTTCCCGTCTTTGCCCTGTCGGATGGCGACAAGGCAAGCCTGCGCGTCGACCGGGCGCAGGACGGCGTGATGAAAATCAGCATGCGCGGGGACGTCTATGACGGCCGCGGTTTTGTGAAGTCGTTTTTCGGCGGTGGCGGCGAGCCTGCAGAGAAGTCGAAAGCCAAGCCCGTCGACATGGACATCGACGTGCGGCTCGGCGCCATTGCCGGCCATAACGGCGAAGCCCTGCGCGGGGTGGACCTGAAAGCGGCGCGCCGCGCAGGTCACATTCGCAGCTTCGCACTGAATTCGAAGATCGGCCGCGACACCACGCTGATCGGTGAGATGCGCTCCGCGCCGCAGCGGCGCAATGTTCTGTATTTCGAAACGCTCGATGCCGGAGCCTTGCTGCGCTTCACCGACATCTATCCGCGAATGCAGGGCGGGCAGATGTGGGTGGCGATGGATGTGCCGACCCCGGACCAGGCGCCGCAGGAGGGGGTGGTCAATCTGCGCGATTTCAACATTCGCGGCGAAGCGGCACTCAATCGCGTGGTGGGGGCTGCGCAGAACGACACCCGCGGCGTCGATTTCTCCCGCGTGAAGATCGACTTCGTGCGCTCGCCGGGCCGAATCCAGGTGAAAGAGGGCGTCGTGCGCGGGCCGACCGTCGGCGCGACCATGGACGGAAATATCGACTTTGCGAAAAACGACGTGCGCATGCGCGGCACCTTCGTGCCGCTCTACGGGCTGAACAATGCCTTCGGACAAATTCCGCTATTCGGCCTGTTCCTCGGCGGTGGTGCCAACGAAGGGCTTGTCGGCATCACCTATGAGGTGACCGGACCGCCCGGTTCGCCGACCCTGCGGGTCAACCCGATATCCGCCGTGGCGCCGGGCTTCCTGCGCAAGTTCTTCGAATTCCCGACCTCGCGTCCGGTCGAACCGTCCGGCTCGGAGCCGGCCTCGGCGAATATCCGGTAACCGACGAACCGATCAAACCGGTTTCAGCAGCGCGTGGCGCTTGCGGCCGAGCGACAGCTTGATCACGCCTTCCGGCGTCAGATCCCTGAGAGACAGGACCATTTTCTCGTCGGTGACGCTGACGTCGTTGACCTTGATGCCGCCGCCCTTGATCTGGCGGCGTGCTTCGCTGGTCGAGGCGACGAAATTCGCCAGCACGCTGGCGGACAGGACGCCGTAGCCCTGTTCCAGTTCGGCGCGCGCAATCTCGAAGGTCGGCAGCGTCTCGGCGAGAACGCCTTCCTCGAACGTGCGGCGCGCGGTGTCGGCGGCATTGTCCGCGGCCTCGCGCCCATGCATGAGCGCTGTGGCCTCGGTGGCCAGCGTCTTCTTGGCCTCGTTGATCTCCTGATCCTTCAGCGCGGAGAGCCTTGTAATCTCGTCGAGCGGCAGCACCGTGAACAGCTTCAGGAAGCGTTCGACATCGCCATCCTCGGTGTTGCGCCAGAACTGCCAATATTCGTAGGGGCTCACGAGATCGGAATTGAGCCACACAGCGCCGGCGGCGGTCTTGCCCATCTTGGCGCCCGACGACGTGGTGATCAGCGGTGCGGTCAGTGCGAAGAGCTGCGCGTTGCGCAGCCGCCGGCCGAGATCGATGCCGTTGACGATATTGCCCCACTGATCCGAACCGCCCATCTGCAGGACGCAACCGTAGCGCTTGTTCAGCTCTACGAAATCGTAGGCCTGCAGGATCATGTAATTGAATTCCAGGAAGGACAATTCCTGCTGCCTTTCCAGCCGCAGCTTCACCGAATCGAAGGACAGCATGCGGTTGATGGAAAAGTGCCGGCCGACATCGCGCAGGAAGTCGATGTAATTGAGATTGTTCAGCCAGTCGCCGTTATTGGCCATGATCGCATCGCCAGGCCCTTCACCGAAGGTGAGGAAGCGCGAGAAGGTCTTGCGGATGCTGGCGAGATTGTCCGCGATGATCTGCTCGGTCAGGATCTTGCGGCTCTCGTCCTTGCCGGACGGATCGCCGACGCGGGTGGTGCCGCCGCCCATCAGCGCGATCGGCCGGTGGCCGGTCTGCTGCAGCCAGTACAGCATCATGGTCGGGAGCAGGTGGCCGATGTGCAGCGACGGCGCGGTGCAGTCATAGCCGATATAGGCCGTGATCTGGCCCTCGGCCGCCTTGGCGTCGAGGACGTCGGCCTCCGAGACCTGGTGGATGAAGCCGCGTTCGCTGAGAATGTTAAGGAAATCAGACTTATAGGTGCTCATCGGACTGCTTTCTCGTCATGGCCGGGCTTGTCCCGGCCATCCACGCCTTGTTTATGTGGCAAAGACGTGGATGCCCGGCCCAAGGCCG
>JAEVZN010000479.1 GCA_023392205.1 Pseudomonadota bacterium | reverse complement strand
GCCAATAACGGAGCGCAATTCTCGCCCGTCTATGGCGACGAGGCGACCAAGGCGGCCATGCCGGCGATTCAATCCACTGCCTGGCAATTGCATGCGGCCGGCAAGGCGAAAGTCTCGCCGGATACGGTCGGCATCGCGAAGCCGTAAAGGCGGTTGCGAAACCAAAGGGTAGCCCAGGAACCGCTCATTCCCGCGCAAGCAGGAATCCAGAATTGAACTCTGGGTCCCCGCTTTCGCGGGGACGAGCGGACTTCGGATCGGTCCTCAGGGCAAGCACTACAATGGAAAACGAAAAGCCCTCCCCATTCGCCGATCTGATCTCCGGGGGCGTATGGCTTGCGCTGGCCATCGCCATCATGATCGGTGGCTGGCAGATGGATCGCCTGCCGCATCTGCAGGCCAGCATCTATACGGCGCCGGGCCTCGTCCCCGCCCTGCTCGGTGTCGCCATCGCCATTATGGGGCTATTGCTGATCGTCCGCTCGCTGCGCGCAGGCGCGATTGCGCAGGCGCGCCGGCCGCAAATCGATCTCCGGGCGCATTGGCGGCTGCTGACCGCACTCGGCCTGTGTCTCGCTTTCGCGCTCGGATTGCTCGGCAGCGGCCTGCCCTTCTGGCTCGCCGCATCCATCTTCATCTCCGTCTTCGTGATCGTCTTCCAGTACGAGGAACGGCGCAACGCGGGCACGCTCCTGCGCGGCGCCATCTTCGCCATCCTGTTCGGCACCGTCTGCGCCTTCGCCATCCATTATGTTTTCCAGGACCTGTTCCTGGTGCGGCTGCCGTGAGCATCTGAATGTTCGACGGGCTGTTTCTCTTCGGACAATCGATTGCGAATTTCGCAACGCCCGTCACCATTGCCTATGCGCTCGGTGCCTGCCTGCTCGGGATCGTGATCGGCGCCCTGCCCGGCCTCACGGCCACCATGGGCGTCGCCCTGATGACGACGCTGACCATTGCGCTGCCGTCGAATGTCGCGCTGCTGATCCTGATCTGCACTTACGTGGGCGCAATCTATGGCGGCAGCCGCTCTGCCATCCTGCTGAACATTCCAGGCACCCCGGCTTCGGCGGCGGCCTGTCTCGACGGTTATGCACTCGCGCGGCAGGGGCTCGCCGGGCGTGCGATGGGTATCGCGACGTCGGGATCGGTGCTCGGCACCTGGATCGGCATGCTGGCTCTGGCCACGCTGACGCCTGTGCTCGGCGAAATGGCGCTGAAATTCGGTGCCTATGAATTCTTCTGGCTCGCAGTCTTCGGTGTGGTGATTTCCGGCAATCTGACCGGCAACGATCCGCTGAAGGGGTGGCTTGCGGGCTTCGCCGGCCTGTTCATCGCCACCATCGGTCAGGAAGGCATGTATGCCTATAACCGCTTCACCTTCGGCATCCACGATCTGTCCGGCGGCATTGCCCTGATCCCGGCGCTGGTCGGCGCATTCGGCTTTGCGGAGGTGTTGACCGTGATGAAGAACCGGCCGCCCAGAATCATTGTCGATACATTCGACGCGGTGCTGCCGCGTCTGCGCGACGTCGTGCAATATTGGCGCACAATCATCCGCTCGGGGCTCATCGGAACCGGTGTCGGCATCGTGCCGGGCGTCGGCGAGGACGTGGCCGCCTGGAGTTCCTATGCCGCCGCCCGCCGCGCCAGCAAGGCGCCGGAGAAATTCGGCAAGGGCTCGGTCGAGGGACTGATGGCCGCCGAGACCGGCGACAATGCATGCATCCCCGGCGCGGTCATTCCGGTGCTGACACTGGCCGTGCCCGGTTCTGCGCCCGCGGCCGTATTGCTTGCGGCCATGCTCATCCACGGCGTGCAGCCCGGCCCGCTGATCATGGTGAACAATCCGCAATTCGTCTACGACGTGGTGACCATGATGCTGTTCGCCAGCATCGGCATTCTCATCTTCGGGCTGACGCTGACTCAGGCACTGGTCAAGATCCTGCAGGTGCCGCAGACGCTGGTGATGCCGGTCATCTTCGTGCTCTGTGCCATAGGCTCCTTTGCCATCGCGTCGCGCTTTTTCGACATCTACGTCATGCTGGCCTTCGGCGCGGTCGGCTTTCTACTGCGGCAACTGAATTATCCGATGGCACCGCTGGTGCTGGGCATCGTACTTGGCGACCTGCTCGACAAGAATCTGCGCCGCGGGCTGACATTGTCGGACGGCGACCTCACGCCCTTCTTCACACGGCCGATCAGCTTCGTGATGTTCTGCCTCGTGGCCGGCACCATCCTGATGAACGTGCCGGCGATTTCCAACGGCGTCAGCCGGGTCTGGCGTGCGGCAACGCAAGGCTTGCGCCGGACATCGCCGGACGCTTAATTGGCCCCATGCTAATTTCCCTGTGCAACGAAGTGCTTGCGGAGCACGATTTCGCGCGGCAATGCGAACTGGCCCGGCAACTGGGCTATGACGGGCTGGAAATTGCCCCCTTCACGCTCTCGTCCGAACCGCACCGTCTGCCGCAGGAGCGTCGGAGTGAGATCCGCAGGATCGCGGCCGATCATGGCATCGCGATCACTGGCCTGCATTATCTCCTGCGCGCGCCGGATGGTCTGTCGATCACCACACGCGACCGCGACCTGCGCCAGCGCACCATCGGCGTGATCCGGCACCTGATCGAACTCGCACACGATCTGGACGCCGGCATCATCGTGCATGGCTCCCCGGCCCAGCGGCGGCTCGAACCCGGTCACGCATCGGACGGGCGGCTGTTCGCCATCGAATGCTGGTCGAGCATCGCAGGCGACGCGGCAAGCGCCGGCGTTACCTATTGCATCGAGCCGCTGGCGCATCAGGAAGCCGATTTCATCAATACGGTCGAAGAGGCCGCCGGCATCGTGCGCGCCATCGGCAACGACGCGATCCGCACCATGATCGATTGTTCGGCGGCAGCGCGGGCGGAGTCGCAGCCCATCCCCGATCTGATCCGGCAATGGATGCCGAGCGGGTTGATTGCGCATATCCATCTTAACGATCCAAACCGGCGCGGTCCCGGCGAAGGCGAACTCGGCTTCGCGCCGATCCTCGCCGCCTTGCGCGAGAGCGGCTATGCCGGCCATGCCTCGGTCGAGCCGTTCATCTATATTCCGGACGGCGCGACGTGTGCGGCACGCGCCATCGGCTATGTGCAGGGGTCGATGCAGAGCGCGCGCTGACAGAATCGAGGCGTGCCGGCGCTTCGATCATTCCGGGGGCGGCGTTTGATCCTTGTGGCGAGCGCCGCTCGCCATCAGGCCTGTCAGGGCACCCGCCACCATTCCCTCCACCGGCGCATGG
>JAEVZN010000421.1 GCA_023392205.1 Pseudomonadota bacterium | reverse complement strand
GCTGAAGCCCGGTCAACGGCTTGTGTCGCGCGAGGGCGATCTGTGGCGCTGGGACGGTTTCGCGGTCGCCGCGAACGCGCCGACCGGCGCGGCACGGCGGCTGGCCGAGCGCAATCGTCTGGCTGATATCGAGCAGGAACTGGAAACCGCCCGCGCCGAACTCGAAGCCAAGCGAAAGCTGGCGGCCGAAGCCGATACGGAGGTCAAGGCGGCCAATGAGGCCGAATCGGCTGCGCGCACGCGCTGGCGCGAATTGCAGCGCGAGGCGGATGGCGCACGCGAGCACCATGCCAAGGCCGAGCGTGAACTCAATCACATCACCACGCGCCGCGCGGCCCTGACCGAGGCGCAGGCCCGGCTGGGGACCAGCCAGGACGAGGTGAAAGCGGCACAGGCAGATGCGCAGCGCGCGCTGGCGGAATTGCCGCCGGCTGCCGGGCTGGAAACGCGGCTCGAACAGGTGCGGGGCGAGATCACCGCGCATCGCGTCAAGGTCGCGGAAATCCGCGCCGAGTCGCAGGCGCTGGCGCGCGAAACCGACATTGCCAAGAAACGTCTGGAAGCGATTGCCGGCGAACAGCAGCGCTGGATCGATACACGCGAGCGCACATCGAAGCAGTCGGTCGCGCTGGAAGCGCGTCTGTCCGAGGCCAGTGTCGAGCGTGACGGGTTGGTCGATGCGCCACGCCTGTTCGAGGAGAAGCGCGTCGCGCTGCTGGATGAGGTGCAGGCTGCCGAGGCGACCAAGCGCGACGCCAGCGATGCTCTTGCGCAGAGCGAGAAGGTGCTGACCGAGGCCAACCGGGCCGTGCGGGCGGCGCTCGATGCACTGAGCAATGCACGCGAACAGCTTGGCCGTTCCGAGGAGCGTTGCGAAGGCGCCAAACGCAGGCTCTCGGATATCGAGCACGAAATCCGCGAGATGCTGGAGGTCGAGCCCGAGGGCGTGGCGGCGCTCGCGGAGTTTGCGGAAGACGCGGCATTGCCGGATGTGGCCGAGGTCGAAATCGATCTGGAGAAATTGCGGCGCGAGCGCGAACGTCTGGGTGCGGTCAACCTGCGGGCCGAAGAGGAATTGCGTGAGGTCGAGACCCAGCATAATTCGCTCACGGCCGAGCGCGACGACCTGATCGAGGCCATCAAGCGGCTGCGTCAGGGCATCCAGAATCTCAACCGCGAGGCGCGCGAGCGGCTGGTCGCCTCATTCGAAGTGGTCAACAATCACTTCAAGCGGCTGTTCAAGGAATTGTTCGGCGGCGGCGAAGCCGAGTTGCAATTGATCGAAAGCGACGATCCGCTGGAAGCGGGCCTTGAAATCATGGCCAAGCCGCCCGGCAAGAAATTGCAATCGCTGTCGCTTCTGTCCGGCGGCGAGCAGGCGCTGACCGCGATGGCTTTGATTTTCGCGGTGTTCCTGACAAATCCGGCACCGATCTGCGTGCGGGACGAGGTGGACGCGCCGCTTGACGACCACAATGACGAGCGGGTCAGCGATCTTCTGGACGAAATGATCCGCTCCACCGATACGCGCTTTGTGATCATCACGCATAACCCGATCACCATGGCGCGCATGAACAGGCTCTATGGTGTGACCATGGCCGAGCGCGGCGTGTCGCAACTCGTGTCGGTCGATATAGAGGCGGCAGTCCAGATTTTGGAACAGGCCGGAGCTGCGTAACACGCCGGCGTCGGCCGGTTTTGGCTGAGTGGCATTGATGAGACGCGACCATCGCAAGAGTCCGCGACGGCGGCTGCGCTACAGAGCCTGGATCAGGCTGGCGCAGGGCGTGGCGCCGGTCGCCTGCAATCTCTCGGACATGTCCGAAGGCGGCGCGCGGGTGGCGCTGGCCAATCCGGATTCCGTGCCGGAGCGTTTCGAACTCATCCTCTCGGAAGGTGCCGGCGGGCGGCCGTGTCAGCTGGTGTGGCGCAGCGATTCGGAGATTGGGCTGCGCTTTGACGTCCCGGCGACCCTGCAAAACACGCTCAACAACCGCTGAAGCATTGCGGCAAAAGTCACGCGCCGAATAGCTCGCGCCAATGCTGCGCCTGTTTGCGGAGCGCCTGCCGCTCGGTCTCGCTCATCCGTTCCAGCGTCTTGTAGGGCATTGCCAGCCTGTTATTGGCACGAAGCTCTTTGCGATGGCGGTCGAGAAAATCCCAGTAAAGCGAATTGAACGGGCAGGCCTTGTCGCCGATGCGCGCCTTCACGTCATGCGCACAGCGTCCGCAATAATCGCTCATGCGGTTGATATAGGCGCCCGACGCGGCATAGGGCTTGGAGCCGACGATGCCGCCATCTGCGAAAGTCGCCATGCCGTGGGTGTTGGGCAATTCGACCCATTCATAGGCGTCGGCATAGACCGCCATATACCATTCGTTGATGGCATCGGGCGCGACGCCGAGCAGCATCGCGAGATTGCCGGTGATCATCAGCCGCTGAATATGATGTGCATAGGCATTGTCGATGGTCGTGCGTAAAGTATCGCGCACGCAGGCCATCGTGGTGTCGGCATTCCAGTAGAAATCTGGCAGCTTCGCATCGGCATTCAGGACATTGCGGGCCTTGTATTCCGGCATTTTCAGCCAATAGATGCCGCGCACATATTCACGCCAGCCGAGGATCTGGCGGATGAATCCCTCCACCGCATTCAGCGGCGCATGGCCGTTGCGATATTCGATCTCCGCCCTCCGGCAGATATCGAGCGGGTCGAGCAGGCCGAGATTAAGCGCGGCCGATATCACCGCGTGCCAGAGATAGGGCTCGCCGTCCGCCATAGCGTCCTGATAGTCGCCGAAGCCGGGCAGGATGTTGGTCAGGAAATGCGACAGCACCCGCTCGGCCTCGTCCGGGTCGGTCGGATAGGCAAATCCGTCGAGCGCGCCGAAACCGTCCGGAAACAGCCGCGCGACGTCGTCGAGCGCGGCCCGCGTGACGGGATTTGGCTGCAGCACAAGTCGCGGCGGCGGCTTGGCGGATTTCGGCAGCCGCTTGCGGTTCTCGGTGTCGAAATTCCAGCGGTCACCGGCCGGCTCCTCGCCATCCATCAGGAGGCCGGTGCGCGCACGCATATGCCGGTAGAACAATTCCATCCGCAGGCTGGATTTGCCCTTCGCCCATGTCCGGAACACGTCATGCGGGCAGATGAAGCGATCGTCCTCGCGGATCTCCACCGGGACCGGTGCCGCCTGCGCAAATCCCGCAAATGCCTCGCGCAGCCGCCATTCGCCGGGCTCTGTCATCACCACGCGATCGTAAGCTCGTGCGTCGAGCGCGCGGCCGATCTCGCAGGTGAGGCTGTGGCTGTTGGCCGGATCGTCGAGGCGGACATAGCGCACATCGATACCCTCCGCGCGCAGCCGTTCCGCAAGCCCCCGCATCCCGGCAAAGACCAGTGCGATCTTCTGCCGGTGGTGGGGGACGTAGCTCGTTTCTTCCCGCACCTCGGCGAGCAGGACCGTATCACGTCGCGGATCGAGGT
>JAEVZN010000389.1 GCA_023392205.1 Pseudomonadota bacterium | reverse complement strand
TCGCCAGAGCCCTCGCAATTGACGCAGGCCTTCAAGACCGCGCGCAGATGCTTCTGGTTGATCTTGGAGCCGGTGACCAGAGCCGCAACCTTCTGCTCCTCCTTCACCTTCCAGTCGATATATTGCTCGATATCGGGATGGTCGGCATCGACCACGACCATCTTCGCCGCGCGGCGTGTGGTGCCACCCGACTTGATCGCGCCCGCCGCGCGGTCGCCGCTCTTCAGAAACGACATCAGGCCGGACGACTTGCCGCCGCCCGACAGCCTTTCGCCTTCGCCGCGCAGCGCGGAGAAATTCGAACCGGTGCCGGAGCCGTATTTGAACAGCCGCGCCTCGCGCACCCACAGATCCATGATGCCGCCCTCGTTGACGAGGTCGTCGGAGATGGACTGGATGAAGCAGGCATGCGGCTGCGGATGCTCATAGGCGGAGTCCGACTTGGTCAGCGCGCCGGTGAGGTGATCGACATAGAAATGCCCCTGCGAGGGACCGTCGATGCCATAGGCCCAATGCAGGCCGGTGTTGAACCATTGCGGCGAATTCGGCGCGCACATCTGCATCGCCAGCATGTAGCGAAGCTCGTCGAAGAAGGCCTGTGCGTCGGCATCGGTATCGAAATAGCCGCCCTTCCAGCCCCAATAGGTCCAGGTGCCGGCCAGCCGGTCGAAGACCTGCTTGGCGGAATGCTCGCCGACATGGCGCTCGGCTTCCGGCATTTCGGCCAGTGCGCTCTCGTCGGCTGTGCTGCGCCACAGGAAGGAGGGGATCGTGTGCTCTTCCACCTTCTTCAGGCGCGAGGGGACACCGGCCTTGCGAAAGTATTTCTGGGCGAGAACGTCGGACGCCACCTGCGACCAGAATTGCGGCACTTCCACATGGTCGAGCCGGAACACGATCGATCCGTCCGGATTCTTGATCTCGCTTGTGGTCAGCCGGAATTCGATCTCCGCATAGGGAGACTGGCCGTCCTTCGTGTAGCGCCGTTCAATTCGCATTTCAGTTTGCCCCGTTCTTGTCTGCCAGGGGTTGCTGCCCCTGGCCATTTGGACGCCGCCGGGTCTTTGGGCCCGCGATCATCCGCCATTACGCATTCCGACGCCACACGACTGAAGAACCCCCGACCGCGCCGTCCGGTCCATCCGCTCCGGCCCCCGCCGGATTGCCGGATCGGCGTTGTCGCATCGAACTCCAGCCTCAAAACCCGGCCTCGCGAATGCCCGGACTGGCGTCCGCGCAGCGACGCAGATCCGGACCTCGCCCCGGAACGATCCGGGCCGGACGACTGCCTTCAACGCGATGTCGGAGGAGCCGGCGGCGACCCGAAAACAACCCGCGCCGGACTTGGACGCAACCTATGAAGACTTACCCGGCCCGTCAAGCTTTAGTGGGTAACTCTGAACGAAACACTAAAGCTGGTGTCCGCCCCGGTGAATTATGGGGAAACGTGCTGGAGCCTGAAGCGGACTGTGGAAGCGGTTTGCGGATTCGCCAAGCCCATTTTGGGTTTTCGCCCGATCCTCACAGGGTTCCCCGGCGCGCACCTTGGAAAACCGCAAAAATGGGGGGATTCGCTGTCAAGGCTGGACAATTGCGATTTCCGCGCCCTGCTGTGTGACGGTGCCATGACACCGGGCCGGCGCGCTTGCGATATCCACAAGCGCAGCGATTCTCCGTGCACAGGCAGGCAGATAGCCACCCTCCGGTCACCCCGAACCCGGCTTGGCCTTGCTTGTATGCTGCTTTGCCAGCGCCTCTGCCGGAAGCACATGGGCCAATGCAGCCTGGACCTTGTTCTGAAGGCCGCTCACCACGCCGCCTTCGCCCGCCATCATCGCCTTGAAGCCATCTTCTGCGACATCGCGTGGACTGGCCTTCTCCTGTGTCCCGAACCCGGTGTCTTCCAGACCGGCGCGGCGGAAGAAATCTGCTTCTGTCGGTCCCGGCATCAGACAGGTGACGGTGACGCCGGTATCCTTCATCTCTTCACGCAGGGCGTAGGAGAAGGAATCCACGAAGGCCTTGGTGGCATTATAGACCGCGTGATAGGTGCCAGGCATGAAGCCCGCGATCGAGCCGGTACTGAGGATCCGCCCTTCGCCGCGGTCACGCATGTCCCGCGCGACCTTCTGGATCAGGTAGAGCGGTCCAGTGACATTCGTGTCGATTACATACCGGATATCGTTGAAATCCTGATCGAGGAATGCCTGGCCGAGGCCGCGCCCGGCATTGGCAAGCAGCGCCGCCACCGGCCGCCCGGCAATCTTCAAATAGAGGGCGTCATTGCCTTCGATGGTCGAAAGGTCAGCCTGCAACGCCTCCGCGCGCGCGCCACCGACACTCAGTTCCTCCGCAGCACCCTCGATCTCGTGTTCATTGGCGACGACGATCAGGTCGAAGCCGTTCTCGACGCACTGGCGCGCGAGTTGCAGCCCGATCCCTGACGAAGCGCCGGTCACCACGGCCAGCGGGCGTGCTTTATCAAGCATGCGCCGCTTCCTTTTTGGCGTCCTGCGGCGACACCGTCATGCCGGGTTTCAGGACCACCTTCACGCAGCCGTCCTCCTTGTCGCGGAACGTCTTGTAGAGGTCCGGTCCTTTTTCGAGCGGGGCGACATGGGTGATGACAAAGGACGGGTCGATCGAGCCGTCCTCGATCAGCCCCAGCAGCTTCGGCAGATAGCGCTGCACCGGTGTCTGCGCCATGCGGAAGGTGAGGCCGCGATTGATGGCCGATCCCATCGGGATCTTGTCGAGGAAACCGCCATAGACGCCGATGATCGAGACGGTGCCGAAATTGCGGCAGCAATGGATGGCCTGACGCAGCACATGCGGCCGGTCGGTGCCCATGAAGGTCGCAACCTTGATGCGGTCCCAGCGCGACATCAGGCTGGACGATGGCTCCGCCTCGGTGCCGACGGCATCGATGCAGGCATCGGCGCCACGGCCCCTGGTCTTCCCCATGATCACGTCGTAGACATCCTCGTCGAGGAAATCGATGGTTTCGGCGCCGGCCTCACGCGCCAGCGCAAGCCGCTCCGGCACCGTATCGATGGCGATCACGCGTTCGGCGCCGAGCAGGAAGGCCGAACGGATCGCGAATTGGCCGACTGGGCCGCAGCCCCAGATCGCAACGGTCTCGCCGCCCTTCAGGTCGCAGAATTCGGCGCCCATGTAACCGGTCGGGAAGATATCCGACAGGAACAGCACTTCTTCGTCACTGAGATGATCGGGCACCTTGATCGGACCGACATCAGCATAGGGCAGGGGCAGATATTCGGCATGACCGCCGGCATAGCCGCCAAGCAGATGCGAATAGCCGAGCAGGCCGGCAGGCGCGTTTCCCCATAACTTGGCGGCGTCCTCGCGATCGGGATTGGTGCGCTCGCAGCCGGAATAGAAGCCGTTGCGGCAGAAGAAGCATTCGCCGCAGGACACGGTGAAGGGGACAACCACGCGGTCGCCGACTTTGAGGTTTTTGGTCTCCGGGCCAACCTCGACCACTTCGCCCATATTCTCATGACCCATGATGTCGCCATGTTTCATGCGCGGGATGATGCCGCCATAGATGTGCAGGTCGGAGCCGCAGATCGCGCAGGCCGTGACCTTGATGATGGCGTCGCGCGGATGCTCGATTTGCGGATCGGGAACCTGCTCGCAGCGAATATCGCCCTTGCCGTGCCAGGCCAGTGCTTTCATGTGAGACGCTCCTTCGCGCGCAATCGGCCGGGGCCAAACGGCATTCCGGGGCCAACGAAGGCAGCGCGAAGAAAGTTCGACGCGGACAATAATAATGCGCTCCGGCTCGCGGTGCGGGCCAGCCGGCGAGGTCTTGCGTCATCGCCGCTATGCGTGGGAACGAGTGCGGTCAGTCCTGCAGAATGAAGGTGACCTTCAGATTGACGCGGTATTCCTCAATCTTGCCCTTCCGGATCACGCATTTCTGCCCTTCCACCCAGACGCCTTCGACATTCTTCAGGGTCTTCACGGCACGCGAGACGCCGACCTGGATGGCGTCTTCAAAGCTCTTCTTGGATGCGGAAATCAGTTCAGTGACGCGAGCGACCGCCATGCGATCCTCCTCTGACTGGCAGAACCGATCGGTTCCGCGCACAGCCTAGGGGCCGCAAGCGCCGCACTCAAGCGGGGGCGCTCGCGCTGCACCAGGCCTGACCGCAGAAGCGGTCAGGCCTCCGCGATCGCCGCGTGGATGCGCAGCAATTCAGGCAAGGTCAAAGGATCCCGCCGGCCGAATCCGCATTCGGTGGCCACGGAGAAGTCGCGCACGAATTTTCGCGCGGTCGCAAGCCGCGCCGTCGTGCCCTCGACACCGTCGGTGTAGTGAACGAGCCCGAGGCACAACTCAGTGTCCGGCTTCAGTTCAAGTCTGGTCAGCGGCGCAAAATACGCGTCGTCGGACCGGTCGCGCGGCACCGGCATGTGAATGAGCTGAATGCTCCGCTTCAGGGATCGCGCGAGGCGGTTGGCGAATTCCACCATGTCGCCCATGTCGGTCGGCTCGATGACATGCTTGTGCCCGGCATCGCCGTAACAGAAATGGAACAGCAGATCGATGTCGGCCGGCACATGATTGGCGAGCCGCATCACGATCTTCGAGAATGTCTGCTGCATCTCCTCCTTGGTGTTGCCATAGGGGCTGGGCTCGTTGCGCTCCAGCCGTGCGAAGACTGCCGAGGCGATGTCGAACTGGATCGCCAACTCGTCATGCGGGATGGCTTCGGCAATCTTGTCGATCTCGCGCAGGACCGCGTCGTTGAAAATCCCGTCGACTGCCTGCTGCAGGTCTTCCTTGACGAACAGCCAGATGACCGAATGCGCCGGCACGAGATCGACCTGAAACTTGCAGCCGGCGGCAATGCGGCCCTGCCGTTTGAGCTCGGAGAAAGTCGCGTAGGAGCGCTTCGCGTTATCCGCATAGAACAGATTGTCGAAACGCACATCGCCGATGGAGATTCCGGGCTTGAGCTGATAGCGGCGATGCTTCTTGGCCTTGCTGTGCAACTGGAACACTTCCGGCGACAGCTCGAAAGCCGGATGTTCGGAGAAAACCGGCTCCAGCCATGTGATCCAGTCCAGCCGTTCGCCGGTTTCGCCGTCCGGCATGCGCTTGAGATACGGCCCGAGCGCGCTGCTGAGCGTCGAGAATACCGT
>JAEVZN010000406.1 GCA_023392205.1 Pseudomonadota bacterium | reverse complement strand
GAGCCACCCGACCCTGGAATTTGACCGAGCTTCTGCTCGGGGAGCGCGTAGAGGCAGGTCTCCGACGCCAGCCGGAAGTCGCAGGCGAGCGAGATTTCAAATCCCACTCCGAAGCAATAGCCACGGTTGGCGACGATGACAGGCTTCGCGCAACGCGCGGGAGCAGCGATATTCCAGGCGAGCCTGGAAACATGCTCGGGCGAGGCTTCCAGGAAGCCCTTGATATTCCCTCCGCTCGAAAAATGCTGACCGATTGCGCGCAGCACGATCACACGCACGCGGTCGTCTTCGTCGAGCGCCTCGAAAACCAGCCGCAACTGATCGCGCTGCGGCATTTCGATGACGTTGAGGGGAGGGCGATTGAGAATGATGTCCGCGCGCTGCCTGGCTTCGTTCAACTCGACGGCGAAGCCGTTGAGGTCCGAAAGACGCGGATCGTGGAAGGTCATTGCCGTCATGCTACATTGCCTTTTGCGCGGGTGTGTTCTCGACCTGGTATTCGCCCTCGACCAGTTTGCGGCGCAGGAGCTTTCCGACTGGAGATTTCGGAATTTCGCTCACGAAGACATAGCGGCGGGGCCGCTTGAAATTGGCGAGCCCGGTCGTGCGGCAGAACTGATCCAGCTCGGCTTCGGTGGCGGCATCGCGCCGCTTGACGAAGGCGGCGACGATCTTGCCCCAGCGCTCGTCCGGAAGGCCCACCACCGCAACTTCGGCGACCGCAGGATGCAGCGACAGGCAGCTTTCGATCTCGACCGGCGAGACGTTTTCGCCTCCGGTGATGATCATGTCATCGACGCGGCCGGTTACGAACAGGTCGCCCTCGGCGTCGAGATAGCCGGTATCTCCCGTGAAATACCATCCCCTGCGCAACGCTCTTGCGTCGGCATCCGGCCGCCGCCAATAGCTCTCGAACGATTCGTCACCCAGAAGCGATGCGATGATCTCGCCTTCCTCGTTGCGGGCGGCAAGATCGTCCGGATCGGCGGCGCCAAGCTTCACGACCCGGATCCGCTGGTTGATTCCTGCGCGGCCGGCAGAACCGGGCTTGGCGGGCGCATTCTGATCGATCGTGAAAGTATAGATTTCCGACGATCCATAATGATTGACGAACAGGTCGGGCTTGAAAGCAGCCGTCAGCGCCTTGAGAAGTCCGTCGGTCATCGACGCGCCTGCAAAGCCAAGCTTGCGGACGGAGGAGACGTCTGTGTGCGCGAACCGGTCGTTATAAAGGAGATCGTGATACAGTGTCGGCACCAGATAGAGATTGGTGACCCGCTCGGATTCGATCAGGGCCAAGGCACCGCCGACATCGAAGCGGGGCAGGCAGATGAAGGCGCCATTGATGAGCGACATGGCCAGCAGCGAGCGCACGCCCATGGTGTGATAGAGCGGCATGACTCCCAGCGTCCGCTCGCCTATGCCGTAGAGGTTCTGCGCGACATGTGCGATCGCCGCTGAGCGCTCCGCGCGCTGGCGGCGCGGCACGCCTTTCGGCTTCGCTGTCGTGCCGGAGGTATAGAGCATCACCGACCATGCCTCGGCCGATACGCGTGGCCCGGCCGGTGACGCCTTGCGGTCAATCATGGTCCCGAAGGCGATCTCATCGCCGCGTGCACCATTCAGGACGATCCGGATTTTCGCGCGGGCCTGCGCCGAGCCGCGCACGCATAGCGCGGAAGCATCTTCGAAAATCACAGCCTTTGCTTCGGAATTCTCGACGCTGTAATCGACCTCGTCGGACTTGGCGCGCCAGTTGATCGGCGTGATGACAATTCCTGCAAACTGACACGCCCAGTGAATGAGCGCCGCTTCCCACCGGTTCTGCAAGAGCGTCACAATATGGTCGCCGGGCTTGAGGCCGAGATCGTCGAAGCTCTCGACCAGAGCCGAAATCCGTTCGTAGGATTGCGAATAGGTGAGCCGCAGCGGGCCGTCGACAAAAGCGAGCGCATCGGGTTTGCGCTCGACGCTGGCGATGAAGCTGGTGCCGAGGTCAAGCATGTGACGATGCCTCCCTGAGCCGTGCGGCAGCATCTTTCGCCGCAGCGATAATCGGCGCGTAGCCGGTGCATCGGCACAGATGACCGCCCAGGAATTCGCGCAATTCGCCTTCGCTCGGGTCGGGACGCCCGCGCAGGAATACATCCAGCGACATCAGGATGCCGGCGGTGCAGAACCCGCATTGCAGCGCGTGATTGCGGCTGAACGCTTCCTGCAGAACCGAAAGTCGGCCGGGTTCGGGTGCGAGCCCTTCCACCGTGCGGATGTCCGCACCGTCCGCTTGCACCGCGAGCGTCAGGCATGAGCGCGCCGGCACGCCGTCGATCTGGATCGTGCAGGCGCCGCACACGCCGTGTTCGCAGCCGACATGGGTGCCGGTCAGTCCGAGTTCGTGCCGCAGGAAATCGCTCAGCAATAGCCGCGGCTCCGCCTGCGCTTCCAACCTGCGTCCGTTGACTGTCAGGCGGACGGGATGTCGTGTGTCGGCGCTCAGGCGCGGCATCGGCGCCCCTCCGCAATGGTCGCGCGCCCCATCCGGCGCACCAGCTCGCGGCGATAGCGTCCGGTGGCATGCAGGTCGTCACGGGCGTCGAGGTCGAAGGCGAAGGCGTCGAGCGCGTCGTCGAGCGCCTCCCCATCCAGGGTGCCGAAATTGCGCGCGGTGGGGCAGTCGGCGACGCCGCCGATCGCGAGCCGCGTCGCCGTGTCGGATACGACCGCAGCACAGGCGACGATGGCGAAGTCGCCATGCCGCCGGCCGAATTCCTGGAAGGCGTAGCCATATCCAGTTTGCGACTTCGGAAAGTGAACGGCCTCGATCAGCTCGGTGCTGTCGCGGTCGGTCGACATCATGCCGTTGAAGAAGTCCTCCGCCTTGACGTTACGGCGCTTCCGGCGGGACGAGAGTTCAATCGTTCCTTCAAGCGCGACCAAAGCGAGCGGGATTTCGGCGCTCGGATCGGCATGGGCCGCCGAGCCGCAAACCGTTCCCCGGCTTCGGGTCTGCGCATGTCCGACCCAGGGCAAGGCAGCGGCGAGTAGGGGCTGAAGGGATGGCAGGTCTGGCCAGTCGAGCAATTCGGCCTGCCGCACACCGGCGCCCACACGGATCGATCCGGCCGCGTCCGAAATCTTGCCAAGGTCCCGGACATGCATCACATCGACCACTACCTTCGGCCGCGCCAGCCGCATCGACAGCATCGGCATCAGCGTCTGGCCGCCAGCGAGGATGCGCGCATCGGCGCCGCATTCGTGAAGGGCGTCATGCGCTTCGGACAGCGTTTCGGCGCGCAGGTAATCGAAGCGGGCGGGTTTCATGCGCGCCTTCCGAACAGCCGCGCGAACAGGCCGGGCTTTGCGCCGCCGGCCTTGCGCGCAAGCGCTTCGAAGAATTTGCGGATCACGATTTTGGCGGCACCGTCGAGCAGGCGGCCGGCAATGGCGGCGACCTTGCCGCCAATCTCGGCGTGATAGTCGTATGTTACGGTCGTGCCGCCCTCTGTGGTCGGAGCGAGCGTAATCCGCCCCGCGCCGCGGCCGTCGCCGAGGGCCCCCGTCACCCGGCCCGTGAGGGTCACGGCTTGGGGTTCAACGAGGTCCGACAAGGCGATATCTGCCTTGTAGCGCCCGGAGACAGGTCCGACGCCAAGCGTAACGTCGGCACGGAAATGGGTGTCGGAGACTTTCTCGACCGCGTGCGCGCCGGGAATAAGCGAGGCCAATGTGTCCGGGTTGAGCAGCATGGCCCACACCTCATGCGGAGGGGCCGCAACCCTTGCCTCTCCGCGTCCGTGCAATGCGAGCCCGGACGCTTCGTCTTTGGCGGTCGCGGACGCCGTCGGATGCGTTCGTGCTTTCTCGGCACCATGCAGATGTGCTGCAATTTTCGCAGGCGACAGGGGCAGATCGAGCTCCGCGATTCCGAGCGCATCCGCCACCGCGTTGGCGAGGCAGACGGGTGTGCTCATGCAATTGCCTTCACCGACCCCCTTGGTCCCGAGCGGCGTGAACGGTGAGGGTGACTCGACATGCAAGATCAGTGGCGTTGGTATTTCCATCGCGGTCGGCACGAGATAGTCGGCGAACGTACCGGACAGAAAGCTGCCATCAGGACCGTAGGAAAATTCCTCGAAGAACGCGGCACCCACCGCGTGCGCAAAGCCTCCCGTGACCTGTCCCGCGACCATCGCCGGATGTAGGACACGGCCGCAATCGTGCATTGTGACGTATTTGTCGATGCGCACCGCGCCTGTGGTTCTGTCGATCTCCACCCCGCAGAAATCGAAAATAAAGCCGTGGCACAGCGAGGAATTGATTTCGTCCTGATCGTTCGGCGCGGTCAGTTCCGGCGGAGTCCAGAACGCCGTCTCGCGCAAAGCCTGATCGTCGTCCGGCACCAGACCCGGCGACCAGTGGCTTGTCGCGGCAATCCGTCCGAATGCAATCGAATTGTCGGGGTTGTTTCGCGCGCGGGCGCGTCCTTCGGCAAATTCGATTTCCGGCGCCGGCACATTGAGTTGCGCGGCGGCGATCCTTGCCAGCTTGTCGCGGATTTTGATCGCGGCAAGCTGGGTTGCGCCGCCAACCGCAGCGGCAAAGCGGCTCGCATAGTTTCCGGATGCAATCGACCACGCGTCGCGCGCGGTGTCGAAATCTGTGACGACGCGAATATCGGACGGCTTCAGCCCAAGCGCATCCGCCACAATCTGCGACAAGACTGTACGATGCCCCTGGCCCTGCGGCACGGACGAGACATGCACCGAAACCGTACCGAGCGGGTCAAGCGAGATGGTGGCGGTCGCCTGCGCACCATTCTTCGGCCCGGCCTTGCGGCGTTCATCCGGCGTCAGCAAGGTCGAAATATAGCCCATGTTGGAGACGCTGGGCTCCACCGCGGCGGTGAATCCGATGCCATAGATGCGGCCTGCCGCGCGCGCGTCCTTTTGCCGTTGTCGCAATTCCGCAAAGCCGCCATCGGCGAGGGCGGTGTCGAAGCTTTTTACGTAATCGCCGGAATCCAGCAGCGCGCCGCTGGCGGTTCGATACGGGAATGCGCCGGACGGGATCAGGTTTTTTCGAATGACATCGAGCGGATCAAGATCGAGTTCGATCGCGATGCGCTGTATCAGCCTTTCGAGGGCGTAATAGACTTGCGGGCCACCGAAACCCCGATTGAGCCCGGTCGGGGTCTTGTTGGTGACCACGACGCGGTTGCGAACCGACAGATTGCGGATGTCATAGGCGCCGGTCAGATTGCCATGCATCCGGTACAGCGTGGCAGGCTCAGGCGCGCGGATATGTGCGCCGACATCCTCGACCTGATCGTAGGCGAGCGCGCGTACGCGCCCGTCCGCATCCACCGCAGCTCTCAGCGTACTGGCACGGTTGGTGGCGGATACGAGTGCCGACAGATGTTCCAGCCGGTCCTCGATCCATTTGACCGGCCGCCCGGTGATCCTCGCTGCAATCCCGACCAGCACGACATAGGGAAAGACGGCCTGCTTGTTGCCGAAGCTTCCACCGGAATCGGGTGGGGTGCGAAGGCGAAACCGATTGCTGGGGACCCTCAGCGCACGCGCCATCACGGCATGAAGGCTGAACGGACCCATGAAATTTGCAAGCACGTCATAGGCGTCCTCGCCCGGATCGTATTCGGCGACGACGCCGCAGGTCTCCATCGGCGTGCAGCCGTTGCGCGGATAGCGGACATCGACCGACACAATATGCGCGGCATTTGCAAAGGCCCGCTCGGGATCGCCATAACGGAAGCAGCGCTCGCTGACGAGGTTTGTCTTCAATGCGTCGGGCAAAACGGCGCTGGACGGCTCGAGTGCGGCAACGGGATCAATAACGACCGGCATCGGCTCGTATTCGACCTCGATGAGGTCGATCGCGTCTTCGGCGAGATATCGGCTCTCCGCAACACCGAGCGCGACCGGCTCGCCGACATAACGAACCCGATCGACGGCCATCGGCCAGCATTCAATCGGCGACTTCACGCCGACCAGCAGGCTTGCGGAGTTATTCATAATGTCGGCGCCGGTCAGGACGGCTGTGACACCTGCGATACCTCGCGCATCCTGGGTGCGGATCGCAGCGATGCGCGCGTGGGCGTGCGGGGAACGAAGAATTGCGGCATGCAAGGTGCCAAGCCGCAGCCCAAGGTCGTCGACAAAGCGACCACGGCCGGTCAGAAGCGCGAAATCCTCCACGCGCTCGACAGATTGTCCGCACCATGCGGTGCGCTGAACAGACATCGGCTGGGCGTCCCTCTAACACGTTGCATCGCGCTCTTTGGCACGATTGCGCAGGACGCTTTCACGAACGAGGGCCGGCGTCGATGCCGTCCTGTCTCACCATTTACCGATTTGTCTCATTCCCCGAGTGGCTTCGCGGAAGATGACGACAATTTCAGACCGGGGCCGGATTAGCGGTCTGGCTCATCCGTGCGACATGGCGGAATTCGCTTGGATTGGCGCCGGCATGGTCCCGGAAAAACCGCGTAAAGTGGCTTTGAGCCGTAAAGCCAAGCTGGTCGCTGACCGCAGACAGGCTGTCGTGACCATGCAACACCGTCTTGACCGCGAGCTCCATGCGAAGAAGATTGACGTAAATGTGCGGCGTCATCCGCGTCGACCGTTCGAACAGGCGATAGAAATGCGCGCGTGAGAGGCCGACTTCTCGCGCCAATGCGTCGACATCGCGTACCGCCAGCGGATCGCTCCGGATCAGATCGATGG
>JAEVZN010000370.1 GCA_023392205.1 Pseudomonadota bacterium | reverse complement strand
GGCGGTTCGTGGTGCTGACAATCTCATGCGCATTACCCAATCCGCGCATGGGGCCATGGGCTGGCCAGAAAGCCCGGCGTTCCGCGCGCCCTGCCAATCGGCAAGGCATCGAGCGGCCAGAAACTTCGGGCGCGCCCGCGCCTTCCAAACAACAGGGCCGCGGAGGCGCGTCCGCTCCACTTCATGCTGCCGCCCGCACCGGGATACACGCCTCGGCAATTGCTTCGATGTGCCGGTGATCGGTCCCGCAACAGCCGCCCATGATGTTGAAGCGGCTGCCGAGCGCTCCACGCAGATGTGCGTAACGCCGGCCGAGATCGACGGGATCGCCGCTGTCGAGATCGGGCGCATTGTCGAGTTCGGCATGACTGCGGATCGAGGCATTGGCGCGAATGCCGCGCAGCCTGTTCACCCAGGTCTCGCCCTTTTCCAGCGCTGCGGTGAAATGGGACGGATGCGCACAATTGATCATGTAATAGGCCGGTGCGCCGCCGGTCGCATCGTCGGTCGCCTCGATCGCCGCACGCATGGTCTCGCCGCTCGGCAGCAATCCGTCGGTTTCGGTGGTGAACGAGATCACCACCGGCATCCCCGCATCACGCGCGGCGAGCGCAATGCCGATGGCCTCGCCGGAATGGGTCATGGTAAAGGCGCTGATGAAGTCGGCCTCCGTGTCCGCGAACAGGTCGCACTGAAATGCGTGATAGGCACGCGCCTCCTGCCCGCTCATCATCTGCTCCGGAAAATAGCCGTCGCCGCGCGGACCGATATTGCCCGAGATCGGCATCGGACATTGGGGAGCCTCGAACTCCGCGCGCAATCCGGCAAGAAAAGCGATGCTGCGCCGGTTGAGGACGTGGAGTTGCGCAAGGGTGAGGCCGAGCTTTTCGCCCCAACCCGGACTCGCCCGCCAGGTTGCGCTTTCCAGCACGAAGCCCGCCTGACGGCGTTTGGCGATCCCGATATGGCGCACGAAATAATCCCGCAGCAGCCGCTCGCCGTCCGCGCTGTCGTGCAGGATCACAGCAGAATTTTCCGGCAACGCGACGCCCTGAAGAAACATCAGCGTGGTTTCGAGCCCGGAATCGGTGAGGAAAGGGCGGCCGGAAAGCTGCGGCAAATTGGAGCGATACTTTGCCATGATGGATGTCCTTCAATTGAGTAGACGGGAGTACGGCACGGGGCCGCGCTGGCTCCGGATCGGCGATGCCGGGACCGGCCTGTTGGTCGCTGCGGGAATAGGCCCGTTTCGGGCGGGCGGCTACCGGGTTTGCGGTACAGATCCGGTCGAAAGGCATTCCGCCTGCCCGTGCAAACGCTTAGGGCCGGCGCGCAGAAGCGGCCGGGGCGGACAGGACGTGGAAACCGGACTTATGGTACAGTTGCCCATGCTCGACGCTTCGATGCGCAAGACCGGCGACACGCGCGAAAGGCTGCTCGCCATTGCCGAAGAGGCCGTGCTGGCGAAGGGTTTCGCCGGCACCTCCATCGACGAACTGATCGCCGCCGCCGGCATCACCAAGAGCGGCTTCTTTTATCATTTCAAGGACAAGGCCGAACTCGCCAAGGCGCTCTTGCTGCGTTACCTCGACCAGGACCAGAAGCTGCTGGACGATCTTTTCGCCCGCGCCGACGAACTGAACGAGGATCCGCTGCACGGATTTCTCGTCGGCCTGAAGATGTTCGCCGAGATGATGGGGAACATGACCGAGGTCCATCCGGGCTGTCTGGCGGCATCCTTCGTCTATCAGGACCAGTTGTTCAATCGCGAGGTGCGCGAGCTGAATGCCGAGGGCGTGATGCGCTGGCGGCGCCGCTTCCGCGTGCGCTTTGATCGCATTGCGCACAAATATCCGCCGCACGCGGATGTCGACCTCGACGCCTTGTCGGATATGGCCGCGCCGGTCATCGAGGGCGCGCTGGTGTTGTCGCGCGCGTTGCGCGATCCGAAAATTCCCGCGCAGCAGGTCATGCTGTATCGCGATTACGTGCGCTGCGTGTTTGCGAAGAGCTGAAACCAAAACGGCGCCCCTGAGGGACGCCGCTTCGCTTCGGATCGCGGCTCAGAGCATCAGTGATGCGAATGCCCGCCCGCAGGTGCACCGCCGCCCACGGGTCCGACGACAATTTCGACTTCGACCGTGCCGGCTTTCTCGAAGACCAGCGTGCCTTTCACGGTCTGACCTTCCTTGAGGCCGGATGTCAGGTCCATGAACATCACATGGTAGCCGCCCGGCTTCAGCTCGACGGTTTCGCCCGGCTTGATTTCGAGACCCCTGGGCAATTCGCGCATGCGCATGACGCTGCCGTCCATCGCCATTTCATGCACCTCGAAGCGGCCGGCAAACGGCACCGTCCCGCCGGTCAGCCGGTCGGGCTCCTTGCCGTTATTGGTGATGGACATGAAGCCACCCGCAACCTTTGCACCGCCCGGCGTCGCCCGCGCCCACGGCGCGACGATGGTCAGGTCGCCCGCCTTGTAGGTCTTCCCGCCCGGCTTCGATGCTGCCGCCCCATGCCCGTGCGCGTGTCCGCCATGTTGCGCGAGTATGGTCAGCACCGGTGCCGGCGCCTTCAGATCGTGTGCACTCTGTCCGGCCACAGCCACCTCGTGCCACGCCGCCTGCCCCTTCTCGCAATCCTGCGTCACCGGAATATGCACCCGACCTTCGGGCATTTCCTTGGCGATGAAGGCGGAGAAGACGAACTCGTCGTAATATTCATCCGGCAGCCGCCCGCCGCTCCAGACGATTTCCTTCACGCCGTCTTTCAACACCTGACCGTGAAAGAAGGGATAGCTGCGTTCATAATCGCCCCGGACGGTCTTGATATCCCAGCCGGGCTTCGGCATCGGCTTCACGGCAAGCAACCCTTCCGGGATCTGCGCACGGACTGTCGTGGTGGCGCTGCCTTCGCAGCCATGCGGCACCCGCAGCACCGCCTTGTAGCCCGATCCTGCACGCGCCTCCCGCACTTCGAGCGTGACATGGGCGGAGGCAGTGGCGCCGAGCAGCATCATCGCAATCGCAGCCGATCCGGCAATTCTTGTCATCGTGTTCATCCTGGCTTGCTCCGTTTACAGCTTGAATCGCACGCCGGCATAGATGGCGCGGCCCGTTCGGGCATCGAAGCCCGGCGCGTCACGGCCGCTCGGCGTGACGAAATTGACCGCACCGCCCAGTGAATTGGCCCCGAAACGGAGTGCATTGGCGCCCTTGAAGACCTCGACATAGCGATAGGCGGTCGGATCGATCTCGAACAGATCGAACAGCCCGTCGGCGGTATTGATCGGGATCCCGTCCATGAAGAAATTGATGCCGCGATTGCCGTAGTTGCGCGACAGCCCGGAGCCGCGGATCGATACGCGGCCATCGGGGCCCCATCTCGGTTGCGTAAGGACACCTGGCACAAAGCCGAGCACGTCCTTGACGGTGTTGGCAGACCCGTCCTTGAAGGCAGTATCGGGAACGACCGCGACACCGCCCGGAACCCGATCCATCTCGCGGCGCGCCTCTGCAATATTGGGCACGGTCAGGCTTCCGCCATTGGCGGATGCTGCATTGCTATCAGGCGATGCAGCGGCGCCGGGGTCGGCGGTGCCGGACTGGCCTTCGCTTTCGGTAACCGTAATGGGGGGCAGCGGGGTCGCCTGCTGGGCGAGCGCAGTGTGTGGCAGGACCGACGCAAGCGCCGCGAACGCGCATGACGCGCGCAATCTACGTGACATTCCAATCTCCAGACAAAATGTGAAGCGAGCGGCCCAAGGGGCCGCGAACGGTCACACTGTCCGGGGTGGGGCGCGGGAGGGTCCGGCGCGCGGTTCGGGGCGCGCAATATGCGCCTGTTCGGCCGGGTTGCGGTATTCCGATCGTACAAAGTGTCCGACCGGTGCCGGGCACAGATCCGGCGGCGGCAGGGTCGCAAGCGCAAGTCCGCACAGGACGCAATGATAGGCGCCCGCGGCCGGCATCGGCGCGTCTGTATCGCCCGCAGGCTGGGCGGCCGATCCGCTGCCGAAGCAGATGATCCCCAGCCGCCCGAAATCCTGGGCATTGGCCGGGAGCGGCGCGAAAGCGGCCAGGACGGCCTGCAGGGCAATGGCATAGGCCGCGATCAGGCCGATCGCCGCCCGCCAACACCCTCGTTGCCGCAAACCGTTCATCTTCGCCCTGTGATTCACCCGTCCTTAGCAGCGAATAAAGATCGGGTGAAGCCCGCAAGTCTCGCCTATATAGCAGGCATGAAATTCCTCGACGAAGCCAAGATCTATATCCAGTCCGGCGCCGGCGGAAACGGCTGCGTGTCGTTCCGGCGTGAGAAGTTTATCGAATTTGGCGGCCCCAATGGCGGCGACGGCGGACGCGGCGGCGATGTCATCGCCGAGGCAGTGGCGGGCCTGAACACGCTGATCGATTACCGCTTCCAGCAGCACCACAAGGCGCAGCGTGGCGGCAACGGTATGGGCAAGGACCGGCACGGCGCCAATGGCAGGGACATCGTCCTGAAAGTCCCGGTCGGCACGCAGATCTACGAGGAGGACGGCGAGACTTTGCTGGCCGATCTCGAAAAAGTCGGGGATCAGGTCGTGCTGGCCAAGGGCGGCAATGGCGGCTTCGGCAATGCGCATTTCAAGTCATCGACCAACCGCGCGCCGCGCCATGCCAATCCCGGTCAGCCGGCGGAGGAACGCACGATCCGCCTGCGCATGAAGCTGATCGCCGATGCCGGGCTGGTCGGGCTGCCGAATGCGGGGAAATCGACCTTCCTCGCCGCGGTGAGCGCAGCCAAGCCGAAGATCGCCGGTTATCCGTTCACCACGCTGCATCCGCAGCTTGGCGTGGTCGGCGTCGACGGGCGCGAATTCGTGCTGGCCGACATTCCCGGCCTGATCGAAGGCGCGCATGAGGGTGCGGGCCTTGGCGACCGCTTTCTGGGCCATATCGAGCGCTGCCGGGTGCTGCTGCATCTGGTCGACGGGACGAGCGAGGATATCGCCGATGCCTACCGGACCATTCGCGGCGAACTCGATGCCTATGATGCCGGGCTGACCGAGAAACCGGAAATCGTCGCTTTGTCGAAATGCGATGCGTTGACCGAGGACGAGATCAAGGCACAGATCAAGGCGCTGAAGAAGGTCACCAGGAAGACACCGCTGGTGCTGTCCTCGCATTCCAGACAGGGCGTCCCGGAGGCGTTGCGCGCCTTGCTCTCGGTCATCGACGAGGCGCGTGAGGAGACGCAGCCCGCGCCGGAAACGGCGGCCGCCTGGGAGCCGTGATTGCAGGACGTCCACTCCTGTGAGACAGAACGGTGAAGCCTGAGCCCGCGTCGATGTCCGCCAAAGCCCGCCTCCCTGCCCTTACCGATTTTCGCCGCATCGTCATCAAGGTCGGCTCGTCGCTGCTTGTCGATTCCGCCGCCGGGCAATTGCGCACCGAATGGCTGACGGCGCTCTGCGACGACCTCGCATGGCTGCATCAGGGCCAGCGCGATGTGCTGGTGGTGTCGTCAGGCGCCATTGCGCTCGGCCGTTCGGTTCTGAAATTGCCGCGCGGTGCGTTGGAACTGGAGGAGTCGCAGGCCGCCGCCGCCATCGGACAGATCGCGCTTGCGCGCATCTGGGCGGAAACACTCGGCCGCCATGCCATCACGGCGGGGCAGGTTCTGGTCACGCTCGGCGACACCGAGGAAAGACGCCGCTATCTGAATGCCCGCTCGACCATCGACAAATTGCTCGAATGGAAATGCGTGCCGGTGATCAACGAGAACGACACCGTCGCCACCACCGAAATCCGCTACGGCGACAACGACCGGCTGGCCGCCCGTGTCGCCACGATGACCAGCGCCGATTTGCTGGTGTTGCTGTCCGACATCGACGGGCTCTACGACGCGCCACCGGGCGGCGGACGCGACGCGAATCTGGTGCCGCTGGTCGAACGCATCACACCGGAGATCGAGGCGATGGCCGGCGCATCCGGTTCGGAATTGTCGCGCGGCGGCATGGTGACGAAAATCGAGGCCGGCAAGATCGCCACCAACGCCGGCACGCATATGGTGATCGCCTCCGGCAAGACGCTCAGCC
>JAEVZN010000363.1 GCA_023392205.1 Pseudomonadota bacterium | reverse complement strand
AGCACATCCAGTGCCTGGCCGAAATTGCCGACATCGGCGAGCGCGCGGCCATAAGCGCCGAGCAGGACCGTATCGCGCGGATTGTGGATCGAGGCCTGCTCAAGGACGGCCACCGCCTGAGTGTGCTGACCGGTCGCCCGCAGCGCCTGCGCGTAACGTACCGCCGAGCCTGCGTCCTTCTGGTCCTTGCGATAGCGTGCGCCGTAGACATCCGCCTCGCGCCGCCATTCCGCCTCGCTGCGAGGCGCCGGCTGGCTTGCCACCGACCCGGTCGTGGCCGGACCGCGCGTGGTCTGGCAACCGCCAAGGGCAACGGCGGCAACGATGAGGCTGGATGCCAGCAGGCGGGCTTTCAACGGCGATCGACACATGGGGCACACTCGGCTTGCAGGGAACTTGCGATCTTGCGACCGACTGCAACGCATTTGCCTTTGCGCCACAGCAATCCGGATGTCCTGCAATAAAGCGTTAACCCTAACGGCTGGTTAAGACGGCGCGGCCGGTGTAGAGCGGATTGCCGGCTCCGGCAGCAACCACCAGAGCCTCCGGCTTTGATAAAGTCAAAGCCGGAGGCTCCAGCTTTTTGTTTCGACGCGTTTTCTTCACGCGAACCGGTTACCACTTCGCTTGAAAACGCTTTTAATGAGTGTCCATGCATCACGCTTTCGCAACGCAGGGCCGCGACACGGCCATTCCGATCTGGTTCGTGACATCCGAATCATGGGCCGAAATCCGCGCCGGATTATCTGCCGTCGCGCGGGCCTATGCGGAGACGGCGGGCTTCCGCCCGAAGCCCGGACGCTATCTGGCACTGCCCGCCGCCGACGGGCGGATCGGCGCGGTCCTGTTCGGCCTGGAGGACGAGGCGAAGCCCGTCAATCCGTTCTTGCCCGGCAGCCTTCCGGGCCACCTGCCGGCCGGCACCTATTATTTTGCCAACACGCCACATGAAGCCCGCCTCGCCGCGCTGGCCTTCGCGCTCGGCAGCTACCGCTTCGCGCGTTACCGCAAGCGTGACGAAATGCTTGCGAAGCTCGTTCCGCCGGAGGGAGTCGACGCCGCCGATCTGTCGCGCATCGCGGAGGGCGTGACGCTCGCACGCGATCTCATCAATACGCCGGCCAACGATATGGGGCCGGCGGAGTTACATGAAGCAACGCGCCTGCTCGCCGAAAAGCACGATGCCTGGATCGAGGCCGTGACCGACGATGAATTGCTGCTGAGGAATTTTCCGCTCATTCATGCCGTCGGCCGCGCGGCCGCACGCCCGCCGCGTCTGATCGACATGCGCTGGGGCGACAGATAGCATCCCAAAGTAACGCTGGTCGGCAAGGGCGTGTGCTTCGATACCGGCGGCCTCGATCTGAAGCCGGAAAGCGCCATGCTGCTCATGAAGAAGGACATGGGCGGCGCAGCCGCGGTGCTGGCGCTCGCGCATATGATCATGGACCGGAAATTGCCGGTATCGCTGCGAGTACTGATCCCCGCAGTCGAGAATTCGGTCTCCGGCTCGGCGTTCCGGCCGCGCGATATCTATCCGTCACGTAAGGGGCTTACCGTCGAGATCGGAAATACCGACGCGGAAGGCCGCCTGGTGCTGGCCGATGCGCTTGCGCTGGCCTGCGAGGACGAACCCGATTTGCTGGTCGATATCGGCACGCTGACGGGTGCGGCGCGGGTCGCGCTCGGACCGGAATTGCCGCCTTTCTATACGGCAAACGATGCCCTCGCCGATTCGGTCGCGGTCTGCGCGATGCGCGAGCGCGATCCCGTCTGGCGGATGCCGCTCTGGAACCCTTACGAGACGATGCTGGATTCGAAGGTCGCCGATACCGGCAATGTCGGCAGCGCCTTTGCCGGCTCGATCACCTGCGCTTTGTTTCTGCGGAAATTCGTGTCCGATCCATCGCGCTGGCTACATTTCGACATCTATGGCTGGACGCCGTCGGCGCAACCGGCGCGCCCCGAAGGTGGCGAATGCCAGGCCGCCAGGGCCTTGTATGCGCTTCTCTGCGAGCGCTACGGCTAGCCGCGTGACCTCCGACCCCCGCCTCACGCCGGCGCGTCCGGACCTCGCCGCCAGGCTTCTCCAAGGCCAGGTCGACTCCGAACGCTTTGTAGATGGCGTGTTGTGCGAGGTCATCGACCCGATCGCGCCTGTGCGGCGTGCGCCGCGGCCGGATGCGCCGCTCGACACCGAAGCGCTCAGAGGCGAGCGCGTGACGGTCTATGACACCGACGGCGAAGGCTGGAGCTGGGGTCAACTGGAGCGCGACGGTTATGTCGGCTATCTGCCGGCCAATGCCTTGACGCAACCGGGGCCGGAGCCGCAATGGCGGGTGAGCGCGCTCGGCACCTTCGTTTTCCCGGATCGCAACATCAAGGCGCCGCCGATCGACGCCTTGCCGTTCGGCGCACGGCTGTCCGTATCACGCATCGAGGAGCCGTTCGCGATCGCCGCGCATGGTTTTGTCCCGCTGCAACATCTTGCCCCGATTGACCACGCAGAGAGCGACCCGGTCGCCATTGCCGAGCGCTTTCTGGGGACGCCCTATCTCTGGGGCGGAAAAACGCCGCTCGGGATCGATTGCTCCGGGCTGGTGCAGGTGAGCGCACAGACCTGCGGCCTGTCATGTCCGCGCGACAGCGACATGCAGGAGGCGGGCTTCGGCGAAGCCATCAGCAAGTCCGGCGCACTCTCGATGCCGCAACGGGGCGACCTGATCTTCTGGCCCGGTCATGTTGCATGGGTCCGCGACCGCAAGACGCTCATTCACGCCAACGCGCATCATATGGCTGTCGCGATCGAGCCGATTCAGGAGGCCATCGCCCGCATCGAAGCCGGCGGACAAAAGGTGACATCGGTGCGCCGGGTCACTGCCCGGACGCAAGCCGGCGCATGACGCTCTAACAGGCGGCCTTGCCGCAAGCGCGCACCGAACGCACCACATCCGTCAGCGCCTTGCGGCCCGGATGCCCCTGAATCGCCACGTCGTGAATGAGATATGCCGGCGTCGCCTTCAGGTCGAGCGTATTTGCAAACCGCAGATGCGCTTTCATGATCTCGGTTATGCCATCGTCGTTGGCCGCATCAACGATCTTCTGCTGATCGAGCTTGAAGTCCGCCGCCGCCGCGAGCGCACGCTGTCCGTCAATCACGCCACGCCCGGCGTAAAGCGCGCGGTGGAAGCGGTAGAAGTCCTGCGGCGGGAGCATTTTCGAAACCGCGATCTCGACACGGCCCGCAAGCACCGATGGCAGGCCGAGGACCGGGAACGGAACCAGCACCAGCCGCAATTTCGGATCGGCTTTCAGCATCGCATCGACATCGGCCGAAGCTCGGCGGCAGAATGGGCAATTGAGATCGTAGAATTCGACGATCGTCACATCGCCTTTGGGGCCAGCCGCCACAATCGCGCCCGGCAGCTTTTCCGCGGCTTCGGCGCGGTCCGGCAGAATACGCTGATTGTGAACCGGACGTCCGTCCTCGGCCATGATCGGGTAGCGGACCGGCCCAAATTGCGCGAATGCGGATTGCAGCGAGAAGATAAGAGCGATGGAAACAAGTGCAGCGCGGATCATGTCGTCCCCGAAGAATTGCAAAGGCCTTTGTCGCGCAGGAAGCGACAAAGAGGGAATCACATGGACGTTATACCTTTGGGTATGATCGGCTCACTGCGCGGCCGTATCCAGCGGCGCGGATTCCAGATCGAAGGCCGCCGCGAACAGCGCGCGGGTATATTCGCTGCGCGGATTGTCGAACAGATCCTGCGCCGGCCCCTCTTCCACGATCTTGCCGTTGCGCATGACGATCAGGCGACTGGCGAGTGCCGCCACCACTTTAAGATCATGCGAGATGAACAGATAGGTCAGGCCCCGGCGCTTCTGTAGGTCGCGCAGAAGGTCGACGATCTGCGACTGGATCAGCATGTCCAGCGCCGATGTGGGCTCGTCGAGCACCACGAATTTCGGCTCCAGCACCACAGCCCGCGCCACCGCGATGCGCTGGCGTTGGCCGCCGGAAAATTCATGCGGATAGCGGAAGCGCATCTGCGGATCGAGACCGACATCGGTCAGGGCGCGGATGACCGTGGCTTCGCGCTCCTGTTCCGACATTGCGGGATGATGAACGCGCAATCCCTCCTCAATGATATCGGCGACCGACATGCGCGGGCTGAGCGATCCGTATGGGTCCTGAAACACGATCTGCATGTCGGTGCGGATCGGACGCATCTCCTTGAATTTCAGGCCCTGCACCTCGCGGCCCATGAACACGATCGGACCGTCCGATGAAATGAGCCGCAGGATGGCGAGACCGAGCGTGGTCTTGCCCGAACCGGATTCGCCGACAATGCCGAGCGTTTCGCCCCTACGCACTTCGATAGAGACGCCATCGACCGCCTTGATGTGTCCGACGGTGCGACGCAGCACACCGCGCCGGATCGGAAACCAGACCTTGAGATCATCGGTCTTGATCATCACCGGCGCGCCAGGTTGCAGCGGCGCCGGATCTGGCTTCGGTTCGGCGGCAATCAGCGCGCGGGTATAGGGATGTTCGGGCGCGGTGAACACGCGCTCGACCGGTCCCGCCTCGACGATCTTGCCCTGATTCATCACACAGACCCGGTCGGCGATCTTGCGCACGATGCCAAGGTCGTGGGTGATGAACAGCATGGTCATGCCGAGACGCGCCTGCAACTCCTTCAGGAGCTTAAGGATCTGCGCCTGCACGGTCACATCGAGCGCCGTCGTCGGTTCGTCGGCGATGAGCAGGTCCGGCTCGTTCGCCAACGCCATCGCGATCATGACGCGCTGGCGCTGGCCGCCCGACATCTGGTGCGGATAGCTCTGCAACCGGCCGACCGGATCGGGAATGCCGACCTGCGTCAGCAATTCGACGATGCGCTTGCGCGCAGGCTCGCCCGTTATTCCGCGATGCAGGAGCAGGATTTCGCTGATCTGCCGCTCGATCGTATGCAGCGGATTGAGCGACGTCATCGGCTCCTGAAAGATGATCGTGATGTCGTTGCCGCGGATCTTCCGGATCTCGCTTTCCGGCATCCCGAGCAATTCCTTGCCCTTGAAATGGATGCTGCCGCTCGGATGGCTGGCCGCCGGATAGGGCAGAAGCTTCATCACCGACAAAGCGGTGACGGACTTTCCGGACCCGGATTCCCCGACCAGCGCGACGGTTTCCTTGCGATGGATATCGAAGGAAATCCTGTCCACCGCGAGCGTCGTGCGGCCGTTCTGCGTGAACGCGACCGACAGGTCCTTGACTTCGAGAAGCTTCTCGCGATGGCTCATGCAAAGGTCTTTCGCGGGTCGAAGGCATCGCGCACGCCTTCACCGATGAAAATCAGCAGCGAGAGCATGACGGCGATGGAGAAGAAGCCGGCAAGGCCGAGCCACGGCGCCTGGATATTGGCCTTGCCCTGCGCCAGCAATTCCCCGAGCGACGGCGATCCGGGCGGGAGCCCGAAGCCGAGGAAGTCCAGCGCGGTCAGCGTCATCACCGACGACGACAGGATGAAGGGCAGGAAGGTCAGCGTCGCGACCATGGCATTGGGCAAGAGATGCTTGAACATGATGCTGGCATTGGACACGCCGAGCGCGCGGGCGGCCTGCACATACTCAAAATTGCGGCCGCGCAGGAACTCTGCGCGCACAAGGCCGACCAGCGACACCCACTGGAACAGCAGCAATATGCCGAGCAGCACGAAAAATCCCGGCACCAGCACGGAGGAAATGATCAGCAAAAGATAGAGCGACGGCACCGAGGTCCAGATCTCGATGGCGCGCTGGAACAACAAATCGGTCCAGCCACCGAAGAAGCCCTGCACCGCCCCCGCGCTTACGCCGATGATCGAGGACAGAATTGTAAGGATCAATCCGAACAGGACCGATATCCGGAACCCGTAGATCAGCCGCGCCAGCACATCGCGTCCCTGATCGTCGGTGCCGAGCCAGTTATATTCAAGATCGCGGCAACCGGAGAGGTTCTTGCGCTCGACCACCGGCCGGCATTCCTCCTCGGTCAGTAGCCAGGTCGGTTTAGAGGGCGCGGGTGTCGGCAAGTCGAGATTATGCGTGTGATAGGAATAGCGGATCAGCGGCCAGACGATGAAGCCGCCCTTCTCGTCGATCAGGTTCTGCAGATAGGGATCGCGATAATCCGCGGCCGTTTCGAATTCTCCGCCAAAAGTCGTTTCCGAATAGGTGACGACGGAGGGAAAATAGAAGCGGCCGTCGAACTTGATCAGGAACGGCTTGTCGTTGGCGATGAATTCGGCAAACAACGTCACCAAGAACAGGATGGTGAATATCCACAGCGACCAGTAACCGCGGCGATTGCGCTTGAAGTTCGACCAGCGCCTGCGGTTGATCGGCGAGAGCGACAGCAGGCGTCGCTCGGGTGGCACGGCAAGCCCGGTCGGGCTGACCGATTCAGTTTCCGGCATCTTGTCGTCGACGCGCGCGTCCATCTCAGACCTCCCGCGATTCGAAATCGATGCGGGGATCGATCCAGGTATAGGTCAGATCGGAGATGAGATTCACGACAAGCCCGAGAAGCGCAAATATATACAGGGTCGCAAACACCACCGCGTAATCGCGGTTCAGCACGCTTTCGAAGCCCAGCAGCCCGAGCCCGTCCAGCGAGAAGATCGTCTCGATCAAGAGCGCGCCGGAAAAGAAGGCGCCGATAAACGCGCCCGGAAATCCCGCGATCACGATCAGCATGGCGTTGCGGAACACATGTCCGTAGAGCACGCGCTTCTCGTCGCAGCCTTTGGCCTTGGCGGTCAGCACATATTGCTTGCGGATTTCGTCGAGGAAGGAATTCTTGGTCAGGAGCGACATGGTCGCGAAAGCGCCCAGCGCCATGGCGATGATCGGCAGCGTCAGATGCCAGAAATAATCGAGAATCTTGCTGTACCAGGGCAATTGCGCCCAGTTGTCCGATGTCAGCCCCCGCAAGGGAAACCAGTCGAAGCACGAGCCGCCGGCAAACAGGATGATCAACAGGATCGCGAACAGGAAGCCCGGAATTGCATAGCCGACGATGATGACTGCCGACGTCCAGGTGTCGAACCGCGTGCCGTCGCGCACCGCCTTGTGGATGCCGAGCGGAATGGAAATCATGTAGGTGAGCAACGTCATCCAGATGCCGAGCGAAATCGAGACCGGCAGCTTCTCCTTGATCAGTTCGATCACCGAGACATCGCGGAAATAGCTCTTGCCGAAATCGAAGCGGACGTAATTCCACAGCATGATGAAGAAGCGCTGATAGGCCGGCTTGTCGAAGCCGAATTGCCGCTCCAGACTCTTGATGAATTCCGGATCGAGTCCCTGCGCGCCGCGATATTTCGACGACACGCCGTCGATTGCGGAGGCCCCCTCAACGCCGCGCGCTCCGAAATCGCCGCCCGGAGAGCCGGAAATGCGCGAGGTCGCTCCGGTATCGGAGCCCGACAATTGCGCAATCACTCGCTCCACCGGACCGCCCGGCGCGAATTGCACCACCGCGAACGACACCAGCATGATCCCGAACAGGGTCGGGACCATCAGAAGGATGCGGCGAATAATATATGCGCTCATGCTGCCTTTGCGCTCATCGTATGGTCGGGTTCCAGATCAGGCCGCTTCGCGTTGGCGTTGCGCCATTCAGCGCCGCTCCAGCTTCGCCGCCTTGTCTTGATTATACCACCATGTCTCGGGGATGCCGCGGGCATATTTCGGCTTGCCCTGCGCCGGCCGGTCGAACATGTCCCAATAGGCGATCCAGTGCGAGGCCTTGTACCAATGCGGGATCCAGTAGCGGCCCGCCCGGATCACGCGGTCGAGGGCGCGGCAGGCCGTCACCAGATCGGGCCGTGTGGGCGCTGCGACGATCTGCTCGATCAGCGCATCGATGACCGGATCGGAGATGCCCGCCAGGTTCTGCGATCCCTTGGTGTTTGCCCCCACCTGCGAAAAATAGGAACGCAACGAATCGCCCGGTGCGGTCGAGAAACCAAAGCGCTGGATCGCGATGTCGAAATCGAACTCGTTCATGCGCAGCTGCTCCTGCGCTGCATCGACCAGCCGCACGGTCGCATCAATCCCCAGCACGCCGAGATTCTTGATGTAAGGCATGTGATGGGCCTGAAAGCTTGGCTCATCCAGCAGGAACTCGATGGTCAGGGGCTCGCCCTTGGGCGTATGGCGCTTGTTGTTCTTGACCGGATAACCCGCCTTGGTGAGGATCTGCGAGGCATGCCGCAGCAGCTTGCGATCCTGGCCCGACCCGTCCGAGACCGGCGGCACGAACGGTTCGCCGAACACCTCCGCAGACACCTTGTCGCGGAACGGCTCAAGCAGTTTCAGCTCTGCCTCACTTGGCTTGCCCTGCGCCATCAGGTCGGAATTCTGGAACACCGAGTGGGTCCGGTCATAGGATCCGTACATGATGGTGCGGTTGGTCCATTCGAAATCGAACGCATAGATCAGCGCTTCGCGCAGATGGACGTTCTGGAACTTCTCCCGCCGCGTATTGATGAACCAGCCCTGTGCGCCGGACGGCGTCTCGTCCTTCAGCACATCGCGCTTGACGCGGCCGTCGCGGATGGCCGGAAAATCGTAGCGCGTCGCCCAGATGCGTGAGGTGAATTCCTCGCGGAACACATAACTTCGCGCGGTAAAGCCCTGAAAGGCAACGTCGCGGTCGCGATAATATTCGTACCGCAGCACATCGAAATTGTGCAGGCCGCGCTGCACGGGAAGATCGGCACCCCACCAGTCCTTCACACGCTCGTATTCGATATAGCGCCCGGCCTCGAAACGCCCGACCTTGTAGGCGCCGCTGCCGAGCGGCACGTCCATGGTCGATTCCTCGAACGGACGATTGCTGTAATAGACGCGCGAGAAAATCGGCAATCCCGCCACGAAGAGCGGCACGTCGCGGGCGCGCTTGGGCTTGAAGCGCGCAATCACGGTCGCATCGTCGGGTGCCTCCGCGCCGTCGAGATCGCGCAGCAGCGACACCATGATCGGGTGCCCCTTCTCGCGCAGCAGATTCATCGAGAAGGCGCAATCATGCGCCGTGAGCGGCGTGCCGTCATGAAAGCGCAAATCCGGCCGCAACGTGAAGCGATAGACCAGCCCGTCCTCGGAAATCTGAACGGATTTCGCCGCCAGCCCATACATGGAATCCGGCTCGTCGGACGCGGACACCATGAGGCTTGCGAAGGTGCGCTCCATCCCCATCGGCGCATCGCCTTTCAGGATGTAGCTGTTCATGGTGTTGAAGGTCAGGAAATTCTGGTTGTACTGGCGGTTGGTGCCGACCAGCGAGAATACACCGCCTTTCGGCGCATCCGGATTGACGTAATCAAGATGCCTGAAATCGGCCGGGTATTTGAGATCGCCGAACGCCGAAATGCCATGCGTGTCGCGCGCCTGCGCAGAGGCAGGAAAGCTGCGTGCAAATGCCAGCGCGCCAGCCCCGGCCGCGGCGATGGTGAGAACCTTGCGGCGCGTGACCGTCGTCACGAACGCGACCCGATGCGCGCCGCCTTGGCCTCATCCCACCACCAGACCGTGGGGAAAGCCGACAGGCCATAGCGCGGAAGCTTCTCGGGCCGTCCATAGCGATCCCAGCGGGCGGTGCGGATCTTGCCGTAGGTCCATTGCGGCACCACGAAGTGATTCCACAGCAGCACCCGGTCCAGCGCGTGCGTCGCCGCTTCGAGCTCCTCCCGCCCCTTGGCGAAGATCACCCGCTCGATCAGCGCATCGATGGCCGGATCCTTGATGCCGGCCAGATTGCGCGAACCGGCCTGATCGGCGGCCTGCGAACCCCAATATTCGCGCTGCTCGTTGCCGGGAGACAAAGACTGGCCCCACGACGATACAACCATATCGAAGTCCCAGCCGCGCAACCGGTTCTCATACTGGGTCGGATCGACCAGCCGGATCGAACTGTCGATCCCGACCCGCTGCAGCAGCGGCCGCCAGAACCCTACAACGCGCTCGAAATTGGCCTGCGTGATAAGGATTTCGACCGTCATGCGCTCGCCGGTCTTGATATTCGTCAGCTTCCGATCGCGGATTTCCCAGCCTGCATCGCGGAACATGCGCAGCGCCTCGCGCAGATTGTTGCGCACCGCGTCCGGACTGCCTGCGGCGGGGCTGGAATATTCGGTCGTGAAGACCTCTGGCGGCACCTTGTCCTTCACGGTTTCGAGAATCTCAAGTTCGAGCCCCTGCGGCAGACCCGAAGACGCAAGTTCGGTGCCGTCGAAATAGCTGTTGATGCGCCGGTATTGCCCGAAGAAAATCTGCTTGTTCATTTCCTCGAAGTCGAAGGCGAAGTTGAACGCTCGCCGCACTTTCGGATCCTTGAACTTGTCGCGGCGCGTGTTGAACACGAAGCCCTGCATCACGCCGAAGCTGCGGATGTCGAACTCCTCCAGCACCACGCGCTTCTCGCGGACGGCGGGGAAGTCATAGGCTGTCGCCCAGTCCTTGGCGCTGCTCTCGTTACGCCAGTCGATCTGGTCGGCCTTGAAGGCTTCCAGTGCCACTGTGGTGTCGCGGAAATATTCGAAGCGCAATTCCTCGAAATTGTTGGTGCCGATCGACACGTTCAATTTGCTGCCCCAGTAATCGGGAACGCGCTCGTAGACGACATTGCGGCCGGCAACGAAGCTTTTCACCCGATAGGCACCGCATCCGAGCGGCGGCTCGAGCGTGGTCTGCGACACATCCCGCTTTCGTCCCTGCGAATCGGTCCCCTCCCACCAATGCTTCGGCAGGATCGTGAGCTGTCCGACAATCTGCGGTAACTCGCGATTGCCGGGCTGGTCGAAGGTGAAGGTGACTTCGTGCTCGCCGGTCTTCTCGACCTTGGTCACATGGCGGTAATAGGCAGAGAAGCGCGGATGATGCGTCTTGAAAGCCTCCAGCGAGAAAATGACATCCTCGACAGTGACCGGCTGTCCGTCATGCCAGCGCGCCTCCGGGCGCAAACGATAGGTGGCGCTGCTGAAATCCTCAGGATGCCGTACGGCATCGGCAAGCAGGCCATATTCGGTGGAGATTTCGTCGAGCGACTGGGTCATCAGCGTGTCGGTAGTGTAGCCCATCCCGGCTGCGAGCTGCCCTTTCACGCCCGACACGACCATGTTGAAATTGTCGAAGGTGCCGATCGCCACCTGCCGGACCAGACCGCCCTTGGGCGCCGCCGGATTCACGTAGTCGAAATGCGGGAAATCGGGGGCGTATTTCACTTCGCCGAACAGCGACAAAGCGTGGTTCCAGGCCTCCGGCGATGTCGTGGCGCGCGCGATGGACTTTCCTGACAGCAGGCTTTCCAGGGCAACGGCAGAAG
>JAEVZN010000196.1 GCA_023392205.1 Pseudomonadota bacterium | reverse complement strand
CGCTGGGCGGGTCGCCGGGGTGGCGGGTCTCCGCCACAATGGCGTCCACGCCCCGCCAGGCCAGGTCCATGGCCAGGCTGAGGCCGACGGGGCCACCGCCCACAATCAATACGCTCGCTTGCTCTCGTTTCATGCCTATGCCGTCATATGCTGTTCATGCGATCTTCTGTCACGACCGGGATTGGCTTATCATCGCCGGCGAAAAAACAACAACGCTTCGGGAGGAACTGCAATGTCGAAATATGCGCGGTATGCCGTTGTGGCGCTCGCCGCTCTCATTCTGTGGCCTGCCGTTGCTGCGGCGCAGGCCTATCCGAACCGGCCTATCCGCGTGATCGTGACATTCCCGCCGGGTGGCAGCACCGACACGCTGGCGCGCGCCATGCAACCGCATCTGGAAAAGGCGCTTGGCCAGCCGATCATTGTGGAAAACCGGCCGGGCGCGGGCGGCGATATCGGTGTCGATGTTGTCGCCAAGGCTGCGCCGGATGGCTACACCATCGGCATCGGTGCTGCGGGTGCACTTGCGGTGAATATCAGCCTCAAGGACAAGATGCCCTATCACCCGCAGAAGGATCTGGCGCCGATCACATTGCTGACGGCCATTCCCTTCGTGATGGTGGCCGGTTCGGCCTTTCCCGGCGAGACGCTTGCCGATGTGGTGAAAATCGCCAAGGCCGGCCAGCACAAATTGTCCATCGGTCACGGCGGCAACGGCACAGCGATGCATCTGTCGTCGGAATTGTTCAATCACCTAACCGACGCGAAAATTCCGCTGGTGCCGTACAAGGGCTCCGGCCCGGCCACGCAGGACGTTCTGGCCGGACATATCCCGCTTGCCATTGTTGACATTCCGTCCTCGCAGGGCGTCATCAAGGACGGCCGCATCAAGGCGCTGGGCGTGAGCAGCCGCACCCGCGACAGCCATCTGCCGGACGTGCCGACCTTCATCGAAGGCGGCGTGAAGGATTACGAATCGATCGGCTGGTTCGGACTGATCGCACCGGCCGGCACGCCTTCCGACATCATCAAGAAACTGAACGAAGTGTTCGTCGCGGCGATGAACGACCCGGTGGTGAAGGAACGCATCTATCAGAGCGGCGCGGAAGCGAGACCCACGACGCCCGAGGAATTTGCAGCCTTCATCAAGAGCGAGACCGAGAAATGGGGCGCCATCATCAAGGCGGCCGGGGTCAAGGCGAACTGACGGGCGGGTTGCATCGCCCGCCCGTCCGGCATAAGTAAAACGCAATCTCATGGGGTGCGCGGCGGATCGGCCGCCGCGCTGAGAGGCCGTCCGGCCAACCCATTGAACCTGATCCGGGTCATGCCGGCGGAGGGAGTGAGAGATGCGTGCGCCAGAGAGCGGTATATCGAATATTGGCGATTTTCCCGATATTGCAGCCAGCATTCTTGAGCGCCTGCGCGCGCGGCGCCCGCGTATTCATTGCATCACCAACGCCGTTGCCCAGAACCTGACCGCCAATGTGCTGCTGGCGGTGGGTGCGCTGCCGTCGATGACGATTTCGCGCGATGAGGTCGGCGCCTTTGCGGGAAGCGCGGATGCACTGATGGTCAATCTCGGAACCTTCGATAGCGAGCGCCGCGACGCAGTGAGGCTGGCGCTCGACGCCGTTGCGCAAACCGGCCGCCCTTGGATGCTAGATCCTGTGCTGATCGACCGCTCGCCGCAGCGCGCCGGATTTGCCCACGCGCTGCTCGCGGATAGTCCGGCCGCGGTCCGCATGAACGCCGCGGAATTCGCCGTGCTTGCCGGCGGCAAATCGCCATCTGCCTTTGCGGTAGCCACCGGTTCTGTCGCCGCCATCACCGCACAGATTGACGAAATTACCGACGGCACGCGGACGACGCGCATCGGCAACGGTCATCCGCTGATGGCGCAGGTGACCGCGATGGGCTGCGCGGCGTCGGCGCTGGTCGCCGCTTCGCTGTCGGTGGAGGAGGACCGCCAGCAGGCGGTCGCCGCCGCCATTCTGCTGTTCGGAGCAGCGGGCGATATTGCCGGCGAGGCGGCGAACGGACCGGGCAGCTTCGGCGTTCATATCCTCGATGCCCTTTACAATCTCGACCGGACCCAGTTGCGCCAGCGCGCCAAGGTGATGTCATGAGTGTCGATCTCCGTCTCTATGCCCTTGTCGATCCGGACCGCAGCGGCGGACACGATCTCGGAGAACTGGCGCGCGAAGTCGTCCGCGGCGGTGCAACGCTTGTGCAACTGCGTGACAAGACCGGGTCGACGCGGCGCATGCTCGACCTTGCGCGGGAGATCAAGCATGCGCTCGACGGGACATTCGTGCCGCTGCTGATCAACGACCGCGTGGACATCGCGCTGGCGGCGGGCGCTGATGGCGTGCATATCGGTTGGGACGACATGCCGGTCGCCGATGCACGGCGGCTGCTCGGGCGCGAAGCCATTATCGGGCTGTCGATCAAGACACGCGAGCAGGTGGACGCTGCGCCGCTCGAATTGCTCGATTATGTCTGCATCGGCGGCGTGTTCGAAACCATGTCGAAGGACAATCGCGAGCCGCCGGTGCGTCCCGAAGGCTTTGCGGCATTGGCGAAGCTGGTACGGGCGCGGGCGCCGCACATGCCGGTCGGCGCCATTGCAGGTATAAATCGTGACAACGCCGCGCAGGTGATCGCAGCCGGTGCCGATGGCGTGGCCGTGATCTCCGCCCTGTCGATAACGCCGGACCCGCAACAGGCGGCGGCGCAATTGCGCGGTGTCATCGATGAGGCACTCGACCGGAAAGGTGCGGCATGACTGCGATTGCCGTCACTATTGCGGGGTCGGATTCAGGCGGCGGCGCCGGGATTCAGGCGGACCTCAAGACCTTCTCCGCACTCGGCGTCTATGGCGCTTCGGTGATCGCGGCGCTCACCGCGCAGAATACGAAAGGCGTGACCGGCATCCATGACGTGCCGCCGTCCTTCGTCACCGCGCAGATCGATGCGGTGTTTTCGGATCTCGCGGTCAATGCCGTGAAGATCGGCATGCTCTCGCATCCCGATGTGATCTCCGCCGTGGCCGACGGCCTGACGCGCTACCGGCAGACCGCGATCGTGCTCGATCCGGTCATGGTCGCTGCTTCGGGAGACCGGTTGCTGGCGGCCGAAGCGATTGACGTCCTGCGCGAAGTGCTGATCCCCAAAGCGCTGGTGCTGACGCCCAATCTGCCGGAAGCCGCGGCGCTTCTGCAAGCGCCGGTGGCGCAGACCGAAAGCGAGATGCGCGAGCAGGGCGAACGGCTCTTGTCGCTCGGCGCACGTGCCGTGCTGATGAAAGGCGGCCATGCCGGCGGGGCCGAAAGCGTCGATCTTCTGGTCGAGCATAACTCGGTTGCGCGATTGGCGTCCGAGCGCATCGACACCCGCAACACCCATGGCACCGGCTGCACATTGTCGTCGGCCATCGCCGCCGGGCTCGCCAAGGGTATGCAACTGGCCGAAGCCGTGCGCGAGGCCAAAGCCTATATCACCGCGGCTATCCGGGCATCGGACCGGCTGGCCATCGGACACGGACATGGTCCGGTCCATCATTTCCACCATTGGTGGGAGGAAGGAAAAGCCCGATGAAGTTCACGCGTCGTCATGTGGTGGCCGGGAGTGCTGCCGCCGTCACCCTCGCTGCGCCCTCCATCGCCCTTGCACAGACACGACGCTGGCGCATGGTGACCTCGTGGCCGAAGCGGTTGCCCGGACCCGGCATGTCGGCGGAGCGGGTTGCCGAGCGCATCAGGACGATGTCCGGCGGACGGCTCGACATTTCGGTGTCGGCGGCCGGCGAGGTCGTGCCGGCCTTCGAGGTGCTGGATGCCGTCGGCGGCGGTGTGGCCGAGATGGGGCATACGGCCTCGTTTTTCTGGCAGGGCAAGGACCCGGCCGCTGTCTTCTATACGACAGTGCCGTTCGGCCTGACGCCGAACGAGCATGTCGCCTGGGTCGAGGCCGGGGGCGGGCAGGCGCTCTGGGACGAGCTTTACGCGCCGTTCGGGGTGAAGCCCTTCATGGCCGGCAATACCGGTGTCTGCATGGGCGGCTGGTTCCGCCGCGAGATCGGCAGTGCGGCAGACATTCGCGGCGTGAAGATCCGTTCGCTCGGCCTCGGCGGTGAGGTCTATCGCCGGCTCGGCGCCACGGCACAGACGACGCCGCCCGCGGAAATTCTCACAAGCCTGCAATCGGGGATGCTCGATGCCGCCGAGTTCGTCGGGCCGGGATCGGACATCGCGCTCGGCCTGTATCGCGTGGCGCCGATGTATTATGCGCCCGGCTTCAACAAACCGAACGGCACCGGCGAATGCATCGTCTCGCTGAAAGCCTGGGCCGCGCTCGATTCCGAATTGCAGGCCATCGTCGCGCATGCCTGCGCGACCGAAGCCGCCTATGCGCTCTCGGAAATGGAACGGCTCAATATCGAGGCGCTGAATGCGCTGACCTCACAGCACAATGTGAAGCTGATGACCTTTCCCGACGATCTGGTGACGGCTGCCGCCAGGGAATCGACAGATATTCTGGCGGGCCTCGCATCGCGCGGCGCCATCGCCCGCAAGGTTCACGATTCCTATCTCGCCTTCCGCGACCGCGTCACGCCGTGGTCCAACATCTCGTTGCGCGCCGTGCTGGAGGCGAGGGGGTAGGGCTTTCGCTCCCCGTCGACGGGAGCGACGGCTGACTTGGTGCGATCCGCCCACAATTCATCGTGGTTCGGAAAACGGCGCAGCGTCTTGTCGTGGCGGGTGGGTTCGATCAGCGGCAACAGCCAACCCAGCAGCACGTTGAGGACGGGCGAGGTATGCCGCACATACAGATCGAGCGGCACCAGCCTGAATCGCAATTGCAGTTTCGGCTCATAGCCGAGACCGGTGCTGACGCAGCGCGTGTATCCGTTCGCCATAGCCCATGATGCCGTGTCGCGGAAGGCGCAATAATAAAGATGCAGCTTGAGCGCGACGCTGTAATCGAGGCCCAGATATTCGTTGCAGATCGTATCGCCGTGCACCATCGAGACGCTGAAGGCGATGGCTTTGCCCTCCTGCCGCCAGACGAAGAAGCGCACCTTGTCCGGCATGACGCGGCCCAGCTCGCACAGATATTCCTGGGTCAGCTTTTCGAAATGCAGCGATGAGCGCTCATAGACCTGCAGGTAGAGCGGATAGACCTCGTCGATGACCGGCGTGATATCGCGCATCACGCTCATCTCGATTGGCGCTTCCTTGTCGGCGGCGCGGAACTTCCGGCGCAATTCCGAGCGCATTTTCGCGCCGGTGCCGCGCTTGATGTAGTCCTCGAAATCCGCATAGCGCAGATCGAGGCTTGCCATCGGGAAACTCGGCACGCGGGTAAATCCGTGGTCGAGAAAATCGTCCATGTCGTCCCGGTATTCCGCCGGAAACTCCTTCATGACGATCAGTCTGGCACCGGCCGCGACGGCATGTGTGCGCAACTCTTTTGCGAAGGTGTTCAGCAGTTGCCGGTCGGAGCCGTCGCGGGCAACATCGAGATGCCCTTCGCCGGCCGCGCATCCCACCATCAGCGTGCGCAGGCGCATGAAGCCCGGCCACCAGCCACGCACGAAACGATCGGCCGCGCGGGTCAGCGCCGGAACGCCTGCAAGCAGATCCTGATCCAGCAGGAAGCAGGGCTGCACCGCACGAACCTCGCCGTGTCCGTCCCTGATGATGAAATATCTGTAGTCAAAATCCGGACAAAGCGTCCGTTCGATCAACTGGTAATAGCGATGATCCTTGCGCTGATCGGCAAAGGCGCGCTGCCAATGCTTGATTCGTGAGAGGTCTTCGAGCTTTGCGAATTCGACGGAGCCGTCTTCGGCGGGGATGCGGGCGGGAAGGTGATTGGGCAGGGACTTCAGTTCGGGCATGAAAAACGTCCTAGGGTTCCCCCCGACCCCCCAAGCGTCAAGTCCGCTGCACTGCCGAAGTTCCACATTTTCTGGCACCGGCCGCCGCGCGAGTGGTCAGCGGCCGGCTATGCCGGGGTCCGGACGCGCCGGCCTACTTCTTCAGTTCCACGATCTTCTGGGTCTGCTGGCCGAGCTTCTCGATGCCGAGCGTGACTACGTCGCCCGCCTGCAGGAATTTCGGGTCGGGCTTGAAGC
>JAEVZN010000088.1 GCA_023392205.1 Pseudomonadota bacterium | reverse complement strand
GATCATACCAAAGAAGCCGATATGGCTCCCGCAAATCCGCCCGCTGCAACGCAGTCGCCCTCAACACCGGCCCCCGCCGGCGGCGAAGCCGGCGCGTCGGCGCTTCCGGCGGAGGAAATCACCCGTCTCACCGACGATATCGTGGCGGCACTGAAGACCGTCTACGATCCGGAAATCCCGGCGGACATCTATGAACTCGGCCTGATCTACAAGGTCGATATCAAGGATGACCGCGCCGTCCATGTCGACATGACGCTGACCACGCCCAATTGCCCGGCTGCCGCCGAATTGCCGATGATGGTGGAGAATGCGGTGGCGAGCGTCGCAGGCGTCGGCCCGGTCACGGTCGAAATCGTGTGGGAACCGCCATGGGATCCGAGCCGCATGTCCGACGAGGCGCGGCTCGTCCTGAATATGTGGTGACGGCTGCCTTGCCGAACCTCGACCGCGTTCTGGAAACCGCGCTGTATGTCGACGATCTGGCAGCGGCTTCGCGCTTCTACGAACAGGTGCTTGAACTGACGCCGCTGACCTCGGATGACCGTTTTCGGGCCTATGACATCGGCGGCAACAGCGTCTTGCTGCTATTCCAGCGCGGATCAACGCTGGAAACCGTGCATATGCCGGGCGGGACCATCCCGCCGCATGACGGGCACGGACCGCTGCATATCGCTTTCGGCATCGCGGCTTCGGATCTGGCGGTCTGGGAGCGGCGGCTGACGGAAAAGGGCGTCACCATCGAGGGCCGGACCGACTGGCCGCGCGGGGGCAAAAGCATCTATTTCCGCGATCCGGACGGGCATCTCCTGGAACTCGCCACGCGGGGGCTTTGGACGATTTATTGACGGAAATGGCCAAGGCTGGAGCATATCCAGCCTGCCCGCCGACAAGCGGCCTTCACAGGGCCGATTTCGTTGTTATTTTGAGGTTAGAAGCGAGTCCGTCTGCCGGGCCTTGAACCCGGCCGGAAGGAGAGGAAGAACATGGCGAGCGTCCGCCCCCGTCCGCAAGTGATGCGGCTTACAGAATCCGCCGCGGCCCGCGTCAAGGAATTGATGGCGAATTCGGAGCGACCGGTCGCGGCCCTGCGCGTCGGCGTGCGCAATGGCGGCTGTGCCGGCATGGCCTATACGATGGATTATGCGGAAGCGCCGAGCCCCGGCGACGAGGTGATCGAGGACAAGGGCGTCACCGTGCTGATCGATCCGAAGGCGGTGCTGTTCCTGCTCGGCACCGAGATGGATTACAAGATCGACAAGCTGTCCGCGCAATTCGTGTTCAACAATCCGAACCAGACCTCGGCCTGCGGTTGCGGTGAATCGGTGCAACTCACACCCGCCAGCGGCGAGGCTGCGGAAGCCGGCGCATAGGCTCTCTGGTTGCGCTTCGCCTCTTGACGAAGCCTGGGACGGCAGGCCCAAATCGCTCCCGCGTGGGGAGTGGGACGTGGCGACGGCAAGGCTTTGCGTGAGGCTTATGGCTGCGGCGCTGCTGTTGCCCGCGGCATCGCTGTGTGGACCTGCCGGCGCGCAGACTCTGCCGCAGTCCCCCGCCGCTTATCCGGATATCTGCGAAGCCGACGATGACGAAAGCGCGAAGCCTGTCCCGCTGTGGAAGCGCTTCGCCTGGGAAGGCGCCTGCATCAGCCTTTCCGGCACGCTGAGCGGCGTTTATCAGAAGCAGCGCGCATCGGCGAACCGCATCCCGCTGATCGCATCGCGGCAAGGCGGAGTCCTGACCGGCGTCAATCGTCTGGGTACGCTGGATGCGAGCCTGCGTGTCGATGCCGAACGGAAGCTCGGGCCGGGCAAGCTCTCCACCGGTTTCGAGGTGCAATACGAGAAGACAACGGCCGATGGCGGCAACGGCGCCGTCACACTGACCGAGTGGATCACCACCTGGGATTTCGAGAAGCGCGGCAGCGCCAATGTCGGATACACCGACAGCCAGATGAATTTCTGGGCCGGCGATTTCCAGTTCACGGCGACGGCGCCGAGCCGCACCGTGGGCCTGGCCGGCTACACCTTCGTGCTCACCGATGCATGGAGTTTTTCGCTCGCCTATGAGACCGGTGTGCCGACGTCGCGGGCCGGTGCGAACGATTTCGCGCCGCTGTATTTCGACGATCCGGTCGGCTCGGTGAAGCTTGCTTACGAAAACGACGATACGTCGTTCCAGCTTGCCGCAATGGTCCATCAATTGTCGACCGGTGGCGCCAACCGGCTGACGGCCCTTTTGCAGCCGCCACCGTCGCCAACCAGAGAACTGGGATGGGCGGTGACGGCCGGGCTGACATTGCCGGTGAAACTCGGCGAGGAGGGCAGCGCCTTCAGCAGCCAGGTCACCTACGCCGTCAATGCCTCGCCCTATCTCGGCACGGCTGCGGATGCCTCGACGCTTGCCGGCAGCATCGGCGTGCCAGTGAGCACGCGCGGCTGGAGCGCGGTCGGCTCCTATCACCATGTCTTATCGAAGCACTGGGAAGCCAATGTGATGGCGAGCTATCTCGCCCTCGACATCGAAATCGGGCCGCAGCAACCGTCGATCCGCACCACACGCTATGCGGCGAACCTGATCTACAAACCGATCGAGGGGCTGAATATCGGCGCCGAAGCCGGTTATCTGAAGGGCCGTTTCGAGACGGCAGGCTTAACCGGCATTTTCGATCCGCTGTTTTCCGGACAAGCGGGCGCGCGGCCGGGATTGCCCTTGTCCGCTCCGGTGCTCAACACGGGCGCGCGCGGCATCAGGGGCGACGGGCTGATCGGCTACCTGTTCGTGACCTACGAATTCTGAATTCGGCGCGTCTGCGGTTCGCGCACGGGCCGGTTAGGCCACCGCCGCCGCATTTTGCGGCATGACTTCCGGATCGGTCTCCGACACCACGCGATTGCGGCCGCCATGCTTGGCGGCATAGAGGCAGGTATCGGCGCGCGCGATCAGCGACTGGACGGTGTCGTCGCGCCGGAGCGAGGCGACGCCGATCGAGATGGTGATGCGCCCCAGATGCTCGCCGGTCGAGCGCTTCATCAATTCCTTGCCCATCACCGCGCGGCGGATATGTTCGGCGACCGTGACCGCCGACCGCAGCACGGTGTTCGGCAGGATCACCGCGAATTCCTCGCCGCCATAGCGCGCGGCGATATCCTGACCTTTCACGTTCTGCTTCACCGACAGCGCGACAAGCCGCAACACCTGATCGCCGGTCAGATGGCCGAAGGTGTCGTTGAATTTCTTGAAGTGATCGATATCGGTGAGGAGTAGCGTAAGGGATTCGTTGTCGTTTCGCGCTTCGATGACGGCTTCGGCCAGCTTCTCGTCGATATATTTGCGGTTGGCGAGCGATGTGAGGGGATCGGTCAGGCTCTCGGTGCGGACGACTTCGAGATTCTCCTGAAGCTGGTTGATTTCCTGCTTGGAGGCGGTCAGGCGGTCTTCCAGCGTCTGGTTGACGACCTCCATCTCGCGGGCGGTCTGCACCAGGCTTTCGACGATGGCTCGCAGGCCTTCGCGGTCGGCACCGGGGAGGTTGCGCGAGACGCCGGCAAGGTTTTCCGAACAGGTGCTGGCAGTCCCGACCGCCGCATCCACCATGGCCATGACCTGGTCGATCTCGTCCATCAGACGGTCGCCGACCTTGTCGATGCGCTCGCCGAGCCGTGTCGGCGAGAGATAGGCGCTGTAAAGCTGTTCGATTTCGTCGTCGGTCAGCGTGCCCTTGCGGCCGAGGATCTGATTGACGGATTCATTCAGCGAGGGGTGATAGCCGGTCGCGTAGGCATACCAGATAGCGTAATTGCGGCGATCTCTCTTCTCGCCTTGGC
>JAEVZN010000064.1 GCA_023392205.1 Pseudomonadota bacterium | reverse complement strand
CGGCGGCGGCGCGGTGCCGCCGGCCTTGCCGTCACCGGCCGTTACTTGCCGATGAACTTGAAGTCGCTCTGCTTGATCGCGGCCGGATGGATCACCACCGGCTTGGCGCCCTGGATCTGGAAGACCGGCGGCTCGAGCGAGGTTATCTGGCCGGTCGGGCCGAACTTGACGCGGCCGTAGAAGGTCTCGGTATCCATCGCGGCGAGGGCATCGCGCACCTGCTTGGGGTCGATCGAGTCGGCAGCTTCGATGGCCAGTTGCAGGATCGCGCCTGCGGCAGCGGCCGATGCTTCCGCATAATCGGCCTCGCCTTTATATTTCTCGTCCCAGGCCTTGTTGAAGGCTTCCGTGCTGCCGAACACGTCCTTGCCGTTATAGCGAACGGCCGGATGCCACCAGGCGGCGCTGGAGACGTTCTCGGCCAGCGGGCCGCCGGCTTCGATGAATTCGCGATAGGCGGGACCGGCGATCATGGTGACGATGGTCGGGCGCAGGCCCAGATCGTTCATCTGCTTGCGGATCAGGATCAGGTCGTTGATGTAGCCGGTCGCGAACACCCAGTCCGGATTTGCGGCGCGCATCTGCGTGATGGCGGCGGCATGGTCGAGCGCGCCAATGGCGTAGCGCTCGAAGGTCACGACATCGAGCTTGCGGCTCTTGGCGGACTTTTCCATTTCCTGCGCGATGGCCAGCGGGAACAGATCGTTGCGGGCGAGGATGGCGACGCGCTTCACGTCCTTCTTCTGGCCCATGACGATATCGGCCAGCGGCTCGGTGAGAGTCTGGTTCGGCGTGAAGGTGCCGAACAGGAATTTGTAGCCCTGGTCATAGACCTGCTCGGAGGACGCGGTCGCGGCGATGGTCGGGATTCCGTATTTCTCCGACACGGAGCTCGCGGCCTTGGCGGCGCCGGAGCCGAACGGCGAGAACAGGAAGTTGACCTTGTCCTCGGTGATCAGACGCTCCGCCGATTGCACGGCACGCGGGGTGTTCGAGGCGTAATCGACGTAGACGATCTCGACCTTGTAGGTCTTGCCGCCGGCCTTGATGCCGCCCTTGGCATTGGTGATCTCGGCCCAGAGATTATATCCGCGCTGCTGCTTGAGCCCTTCGGGCGAGAGCGGACCGGTCAGCGGCAAGGGCGCCCCGATCTTGATGACGTCCTGCGCGGAGGCTGCTGTCCCGAAGGCCGTCGCGGTGAAGATGGCGCTCGCAATGGCGAGTGAGCGGCTGATCCTGATCATTGGCGATCTCCCGTGTCGTCCGGACGATGTGCAGGCAATGTGAAACCTTGCGGGCAAGCCGCGTTCTGGACAAGCGCAAAAAATCGTCCGAAGCGTTCTCAATTTGGCAACAAAGCGGGCAACGCGCCGGAGGCGTTGCGAACCGGTGCAGCCGTGCCCTTGCGCGTGCCCTGCGTACGCCCCATTGCATCGCAACAGCTTCTCTGTTCGAATTGACGCAACGGGGAGAGACGACGTGACGCAGGCGCCAATTCGCTATTTCATGGAGATCGTGCGCGCCGGCTCGATCCGCGAGGCGAGCGAGAAGCTGAATGTCGCGCCGTCGGCGCTGAGCCGGCAGATTCACAATCTCGAAGCCGATCTCGGCATGCCGCTATTCGAGCGCCGCCCGCGCGGCATGGCGCTGACGGCCGCGGGCGAGATCTACGCGCGGTTTGCGCAGAATGTGGTTCTCGAAACCGACCGGGTGCGTAATGACCTTGAGGAATTGCGCGGTCTGCGCCGTGGCGTGGTGCGCATCGCCACCGTCGAGGGCGTGGTCGCCGATACGCTGACGGCGGCGGTGGGAACCTTCCGGCGGAAATATCCGGGCATCCGCTTTCACCTCGTCACCATCGGCACCGACGACGTGATCGCCGCCGTGCGCGACGGCAAGACCGATATCGGCATCTCGTTTCATGCACAGCCGGATGCGTCGGTGCGCTTCGTGCGCCGCTTCCGCGATCCGCTGGCCTGCCTCGTGCATCCCGGTCATGAACTTGCGGGGCGGCGTCATGTCGCACTCACCGAAATTCTTGCGCATCCGGTTGCGGTGCCGGAAGCAGGCTTCGGCATCCGCCGGCTGATCGACGATCAATGCCGCAGGCAGGGCCATTCGATGCTGCCGGCGCTGGAGACGAATTCCATCGAGGCGTTGCGCGGCTTCGCGCGCGCCGGCGCCGGTATCACGCTGTTGCCGGGCATGTCGTTCCAGCGCGAAGTGCGGTTTGGCGAAGTTGTCGCCATTCCGATTGCAGATCGCGCGCTCAATCAATGTTCGATGGATATCAGCGTGCTCGCGGGCCGCCACATTCCCGCGACCATTCAGCATTTCGTGTCCGCGCTCGAACTGGAATTCAACGCCGCGAAAGCCGCGCGGCGCAATTCATAAGCGCGCATTGCATTGCAAAAAGTTCCGCGAAGAACTTCACGCCGCAGTGAACGCGCGACATCGCGCACACACTTTCGACCGATTCAAAACTCTCTATACTCGCGCGCTTCACGCATCCGTAAGCTGCGTGTCAATGGGAGGAAGTGAATGCCTCGCGTCACCATCAATGGACAATCGCACGATCTCAATGTCGAGCCCGACACGCCGCTTCTGTGGGCGATCCGGGAAAATGCCGGCCTGACCGGCACCAAATACGGATGCGGCATCGCACAATGCGGCGCCTGCACGGTGCATGTCGATGGCATGGGCGCGGTGCGATCCTGCGCGCTCCCGGTCTCCGCCGTCGAGGGCCAGAACGTCACCACCATCGAGGGCCTCGCGCAAAATGGCGCGCTGCACAGGGTGCAGCAGGCCTGGATCGACAACGAGGTACCGCAATGCGGTTATTGCCAGACCGGCATGATCATGGCGGTCGCGGAATTGCTGAAGACCAACCCAAAGCCAAGCGACGAGGATATCGACCGGGAGATCACCAATATCTGCCGCTGCGGCACCTTCCAGCAGGTGCGTGAAGCGATCCACAAAGCGGCACAGGCGTGAGGGAGGGCATCATGAACGCCATCGTCGATCTCAATCGCCGCTCCTTCATCATCGGCAGCGCCGCCGCCGGCGGACTGGCGCTCGGCTTCCGCCTCCCCTTCGGCGCCGGTACCGCAGAAGCCTCCACCGCAACACCCGAACTCGGCGTCTGGGTGGTCATCCAACCTGATGATACCGTCGTCATCCGCATGGCCCGCTCGGAAATGGGCCAGGGCACCATCACCGGACTGGCGCAACTGGTCGCCGAAGAACTGGAATGCGACTGGTCGAAGATCACCACCGAATATCCGACGCCCGGCCAGAATGTCGCCCGCAAGCGCGCCTGGGGCTCGTTCTCGACCGGTGGCAGCCGCGGCATCCGCGAGTCGCATGAATATGTGCGCCAAGGCGGCGCCGCCGCCCGCATGATGCTGCTGCAGGCGGCGGCCAATGGCTGGGAAGTCCCGGTCGAGCAATGCAAGGCCGAGAACAGCGTCATCACCGGGCCGGACGGCCGCAAGACCACCTTCGGCAAGGTCGCCGAGGCCGCGTCAAAGCTTCCCGTCCCCGACAAGCCCGCGCTGAAAGACCCCAAGGACTGGAAGGTCATCGGCAAGAGCAAGGCGCGCCTCGACACCGTCGACAAGGTGACCGGCAAACAGGTCTATGGCGCCGACCTCACATTGCCCGGCATGGTCAATGCGGCCATCAAGGAAAGTCCGGTTTTCGGCGGCAAGGTGAAAAGCTTCGACGCCGCCAAGGTTTCCGGCATGCCCGGCGTGAAGAAGGTGATGAAGGTCGGAGATACCGCCGTCGCCGTCGTGGCCGATACCTGGTGGCATGCCAAGACCGCGCTCGATGCGCTGCCGGTGGAATGGGACGACGGCCCCAATGCGAAGGTTTCCAGCGACACCATTGCGGAAGCCCTCAAGGCCGGTCTCGATGCCGAGAAGGGCTTTGTCGGCAATCAGAATGGCGACGCCAAGGCTGCCATCGCATCCGCTGCGAAGACAATCGAGGCGGTCTATGCCTATCCCTACCAGAACCATCTCTGCATGGAGCCGATGAACGCTACCGCGCGTTACACGGCCGACAAATGCGAGGTCTGGGTGCCCACGCAGGACGGTGAGGCCTCCTTCGCCGCCGTGCTCGCCGCCTCCGGCCTGCCGGCGGAGAAATGCGAGGTCTACAAGATCAATCTCGGCGGCGGCTTCGGCCGGCGCGGTGCCTTCCAGGATTATGTGCATCAGGCGGTGACCATCGCCAAGGAGATGCCCGGCACGCCGGTCAAACTCCTGTGGTCGCGCGAAGAGGACATGGCGCAGGGCCGCTACCACCCGGTCATGCAGTGCAAGCTGGTCGGCGCACTCGACAAGGACAACAACCTGACCGGCCTGCATATAAGGCTGTCCGGCCAGTCGATCCTGGCGGCCGTCCGTCCGGCCATTGTCGAGCAGCAGAAGGGCCGCGATCCGCTGGTCTTCCAGGGCGTCGCGGAATCCGGCGAACATGCCTTTGGCTATTCGGTGCCGAACCTGCTGGTCGATCATGCGATGCATAATCCGCATGTCCCGCCCGGCTTCTGGCGCGGCGTGAACGTCAACCAGAACTGCGTCTTCCTCGAATGCTTCATGGACGAACTCGCCCATGCGGCCGGTCAGGACGCGCTGGCATTCCGGCGCAAGCTGCTCGGCAAGCATCCGAAGAATCTCGCGGTGCTGAATGCGGTGGCCGAAAAGATCGGCTGGGACAAGCCTGCGCCCAACGGCGTGTTCCGGGGTCTCGCGCATATGAAGGCGTTTGCCGCTTATGTCGCGGCGGCGGCAGAAATCTCCGTGGTCGACGGCAACCGGATCAAGGTGCATCGCATCGTCGCGGCGACCGACCCGATCTATGCGGTCAATCCGGCGCAGATCGACCGACAGGTGGCGGGCTCGTTCGTCTATGGCCTGTCCGCCCTTTTCCTGCAGGAATGCACAGTGAAGGACGGACGGATCGTGGAAACGAATTTCGACACCTACGATTCGATGCGGATCGCGCATATGCCGAAGGTCGAGTCGATCATCATGCCGAGCCAGGACAAGGATGCCTGGGGCGGTGTGGGCGAACCGACCATCTGCGTGGCCGCACCGGCCGTGCTCAATGCCTTCTTCAATGCCACCGGCAAACGCATCCGCACTGTGCCGTTGAAAAATCACGGTATCTCGTTTGCCTGATGCCCATCGGGGCGGCGGATATGCGTCCGCCGCCCGCCTCCCTCACCGGTCGGCCATGTTTGCGCGCGCTGCTTCGGCCTCGCTGATCCTGATGGCGTCCGCCATGATGACATCCGTATTGCCGGCGATTGCGGCCTCGCCCGAGGCGCCGCCGGGCGCGACCGCCTGTTCGGGTTGCCATGCCACACAAACCGGCGTGCAGACCCCGGTGCCGCGGCTTGAGGGCCGCGACGCCGCCGAAATCGTCAAACAGATGCAGGATTTTCGCAGCGATAGTCTGCCCGCGACCGTGATGGGCCGCATCGCCAGAGGGTTCAGCGACGAAGAGATTGCAGTGATTGCCGAATGGTATGCCCAACGGCGCTGAAGGACTGACGCAGGACATGAAGAACATCCGGTTCACGCGGCGGCAGACGATGGGCCTTCTGGCCGCGTCCGCCCTGTTGCCGAGACCGGCGCGGACACAGGAGCGCGCGCGGGTAATCGTGATCGGTGGCGGCTTTGGCGGCGCAACCGCTGCTCGCGCCCTCAAGGCGCTGGTGCCGGACATCGCGGTGACCCTGATCGAAGCCGACCGCAACTTCTTTGCCTGTCCTTTCTCCAACGCCGTGATCGGCGGGTTCCGGGAGATGAAGGCACAGCAATTCGGATACGAGGCGGTCGCCGGGGACGGCGTCGAGATCCTGTTCGATATCGCAACCGGCGTCGACGTCAATGCGCGTATTGTCGTAACCGCAGGGGGCGGACGGCTGAATTACGATCGGCTGATCCTGTCGCCCGGCGTGGATATGCGTTTCGACGCCCTGCCCGGCTATGACGAGCGCGCGGCGGAAGTAATGCCGCATGCCTGGAAAGCCGGCAATCAGACCGTGCTGCTGCGCCGGCAACTGGAAGAGATGGAAGACGGCGGGACCGTCGTAATGTCCGCGCCGGCCAATCCGTTTCGCTGCCCGCCCGGCCCCTATGAGCGCGCCAGCCTGATCGCGCATTACCTGAAGACGAACAAGCCGCGCGCGAAGCTGCTGGTGCTGGATTCGAAGGACCAGTTTTCCAAGCAGAGCCTGTTCCAGAAGGCCTGGGCCGAGCTTTATCCGAATCTCGAATGGGTCGGCCTGTCCAGGGGCGGCCAGGTCACATCCGTCGATGCATCGCAGAAGATTCTGACCACCGATTTCGGCACGCATCGCGCCGACGTTGCCAATGTCATCCCGCCGCAAACCGCGGGCCGCATCGCCCATCTTGCAGGCGTTGCGGACCGTACCGGCTGGTGCCCAATCGATCCCGTCACCTTCGAGTCGCGCCTCATTCCCAATGCACATGTGATCGGCGATGCGACCATTGCCGGCGCGATGCCGAAATCGGCTTTCTCGGCCAATGCGCAGGGCAAGGTCTGCGCCGCCGCGATTGCCGCCCTGATCGCGGGCCGCGAACCGGCGACTCCGAAGCTGATCAACACCTGCTACAGCCTGATCGCGCCCGATTACGGGATCACCATTGCGGGCGTCTATCAGCCGGCCAACGGGATGCTGGCAGAAGTGAAGGGATCGGGTGGCGTGAGCCCGCTGGATGCGCCGGCCTCGTTCCGCGCGCAGGAGGCGTTGTTTGCCGATGGCTGGTTCAACACCATCACCGCAGAGGTGTTCGGTTGAGCGGGCGGGCGTGCCTGTCGTGGGTTCTGGTCCCCGCGATGCTGGTTGCGGCGATGTCGATCCTTCCGGCTGTAGCCGAGCCCCTGCGTCCCTTCACCATCGTCGGCGATGCCATCCCGGATTCGCTGACCGGTGCGCCCGGCGATCCGCAGCGCGGGCGTGCGATTGTCGCCAACCGGCATGTCGGGCTGTGCCTGCTCTGTCATGCCGGCCCGTTCCCGGAGGAGCGTTTTCAGGGCAATCTCGCGCCCGATCTCGGCGGCGCCGGAACCCGCTGGTCCGTGCCGCAATTGCGCCTGCGTATTGTCGATGCCGCAAAACTGAACCCCGACACGATCATGCCGCCTTATTATCGTATCGATGGACTGACCCGCGTGGCGCCGTCCTTTCGCGGCAAGCCGGTTCTGAGCGCCGCGCAGATCGAGGACGTGGTCGCCTATCTGGCAACCCTGAAGGACTGAGCATTGAGTTATGAATGATGCCGCAACACCGATGACAGCCTTGGCCGATCCGGCCCGGCGAAAGATCCTGAAGGGCGGCGGTGCGCTTGTGCTTGCGGGTGCCTTCGGTGGCGTGCTGGTGCGGCCGTTGCACGCGACGCCAGAGGCGATGCAGACCGCCATCGAAGCCGTCACCGGCAAGGCGAAGCTGAATGCCGGGCGCGTGAGCATCGACATTCCGCCGCTGGTCGAGAACGGCAATACGGTGCCCTGCCGCATCACCGTCGACAGCCCGATGACACAGGCCGATCATGTGAAAGCGATCCACCTCTTCCACGAAAAGAACCCGCAGCCGAATGTGATCAGCGTCTATCTCGGGCCGCGCGCCGGCAAGGCCTCCTTCTCAACCCGCATCCGACTGTCCGACACCCAGGACGTTGTGGCTGTCGCCGAACTCTCGGACGGGTCGTTCTGGACCGCTTCGGCGAATATCATCGTCACGCTCGGCGCCTGCCTGGAGGATGGCCTGATATGACCACGCGCGCATTGATCAATATTCCGGCAAAGGCGAAGCGCGGCGAGGTGATCGAGATCAGGGCACTGATCCAGCACAACATGGAGACCGGGTTCCGCTACACCACGGCGGGCGAGCGGATTGCGCGCGACATAATCCACACATTCGTTGCGCGTTATAACGGCGAGGAGATTTTCCGTGCCGACATGCATGCGGCCTTGTCGGCCAATCCGTTCGTGACCTTCCACACCATCGCTGAGGACAGCGGGACGATCGAACTGCAATGGTCCGGCGATAATGGATTCGCCGCGCAGGAGCAGGCGCGGATCGTGGTGGAATAGGTCCGTGCGAGTGATGCCGTCCGGGGATGCCGCCGACATGGATGCTCGGGGCGCTGCTCGGGTGCGAGGACCGCGGCTTCTACGAGCGTTACGGCGTGCTGCGGCGAGTGTCGCGGTGGCCGGGGCTGTCGGCATGATAGCGGGCATCGATGCGGGGCTGGCATCCGACATCCCGCTGTCCGAGCGGCGCTCGTCGTATGACCAGATGAGTAAAGAAATCAAAGAGATGCAGGACGATGACACGTCCAATCCGGGGATGCTCTGGGTGCTGGACGGTGCGGCCTTGTGGGCGCGCAAGGAGGGTCCGGAGGCGCGCGCCTGCGCCGATTGCCATAGCAATGCCGCGCTTTCGCCCGCGCCTCGCTACGACGAGGCCACGCAAAAGGCCGTCACCCTCGACGCCCGCATCAATCTCTGCCGCACGACACGCCAAAAAATTGCTCCGCTCGCCCCCGAAGCCCGCGAATTGCTGGCCCTGTCCGCATATATCGCGCGTCAGTCGCGCGGCTCGCCTATTGTCAGCGATGACAGACAGCTTGCTTCGACAATTGACAAGGGACGCACGCTTTTCACAGAGCGCCAGGGCCAGTTGAACCTCGCCTGCGTGCATTGTCATACCGACAATGCCGGTCGTGCTCTGGCAGGCATAGCCATCCCGCAGGGACATCCCACCGGCTATCCCATTTATCGCCTTGAATGGCAGACACTCGGCTCGCTGCAGCGGCGGCTTCGCAATTGCATGATCGGGATGCGGGCGGAACCCTACGCATATGGCTCCGACGAATTTGTCGCGCTGGAGACGTACCTGATGTGGCGTGCGCGCGGCATGCCAATTGAAAGCCCCGGCGTGCGCCCCTGATGTCGCAGCACAGGCAGCCGCTTACCGTCGCGCGAACATGATCTGTGCCAAACTGGCACCGTAGATTCGTATCGAGACACCTCAAGCTGAATTTCGTAAAAATATACGCAATTTGGTTAATGTGAATGTGCGTTGCGGTGCTGATCTATGTGACAGCAACCTCGCAAGATCGCACGCCTGAAATTTCAAATTCAATCCAACAACATAACGGCAGCCTGCAATTGCCCATGCGGAGCGCTTGGCTCCTTTGTCACAATTCGGACACGTGAAATCAGCACGCGAAATGCGGCGATGTCCCTGAAAGGCACACATACTGCGTTTTGCAACACAGACAATTTGAGTTAATAAATCCTTACCGCAAAGGCGGCGGTGAGGTGCGGTGTCATGGCGTATATGTCTCTCGAATCGACGGGCGGACTCGCCCGTAACGCGCGCAGTCCAGGGGTCCGGGCCGCTCGCACAAACTCTCCAAAGCACGTGCTCAGCGCGAAGGCATTGACCATCGACGATGTCGATGAGTTTTGCCATCTCGCCGACGAATTCGAGTCCGGCATTCTGCCGCGACAACAATTGTTCGGCCAGACGGTCGCGCTGCTGTTCTTTCAGTCGAGCACTCGCACGCGGCTCGGCTTTGAATCGGCGACGGTGGCTCTCGGTGCACATGCCATCGGTATGGAAGATATGACCGCGTCGCGCACCAATTCCAGCGTGCGCGAGTCGATCGAGGATTGCGCGGCGGTCGTATCGCGGTTGTGTGATGCCATCGTCGTTCGTCATTTCGAATCCCACGCGGCCATCCGGATGGCGGAAAAATCGGTTGTCCCGGTCATCAATGCCGGCGACGGCTGGAACGAGCATCCCACCCAGGCGCTGATCGATATCTTCTCGATGCGGCGCGGGCTCGGGACCATCCGTGGCAAGAGCATCGCCTTCGGTGGCGATCCGCGCGGGCGCGTTATCCGCTCGCTTGTGCAGCTTCTTCGTCATGAAGCCCCTAGAGAAGTCGTATTCTGCCCTCCCCCGCATTATCCGGTGCCGGAAGACCTGGTCGCGGCGCTGGCGGAGTACCAGAT
>JAEVZN010000630.1 GCA_023392205.1 Pseudomonadota bacterium | reverse complement strand
AGATTGTACACCAGCGCCAGCCACAGATTTTGCCGCATGATCGCCCGCGCGCGCCGCGCCGCGCGGACCGTCGCGGCCACCGGGTGCAGGCTCTCGCCGAGGAAAACGGCATCGGCCTGCGCCTGCGAGAGATCGGCGGCGCTGATCGGGGAGAGCGACACGGTTGCGGCGGCAAGCGAGGGCGCATCGTTCAGTCCGTCTCCGACCATCAGCACCTTGCGGCCTTGCGCTTTGAGCGCCTCGACCTCTGTTACCTTGTCTGCGGGCGTGAGGCCTGCCCGCCATTGCGCGATGCCAAGCGCCGCCGCGACAGGCTCGACGGCCTCGGCGCGATCGCCGGACAGGATGCGAATATCGAGGCCCTGTGCCGCGAGATCCTGCACGCAGCGCAGGGCATCCGGCCGCAGGGCCTGATGGATCACCAGCACCGAATGATGAGTGCCGTGCCGCACAGCAATCCACGAGCCGGCGGGATAGGTCTGCGCCAGATCGGCGGGCACGATCACGCCGCAGTACGCGGCGCTGCCGAGCCGCGCCTCGATCCCATCCACCATCGCGCTGACGCCGCGGCCGTGTTCTTCGGTGGCGTCGGTCAGCGGTTCAAGTCCCGGACGGTGTCTGGCGCTGGCAGTCGCCAGCGGATGACGGCTGGCCAGTGCCAGACGGCCGGCAATGTCGAGCAGGTGAGGCGCGATGTCGGCCGCATTGACAATACGCGGCTCGGGCAAGGTGAGGGTGCCGGTCTTGTCGAAGATCGCGATATCGGCGTCGGCCAGACGCTCGATGGTATCGCCGGAATTCAGGAAAACGCCCATGCGAAACAGCGAGCTTGCCGCCACCACCTGTACGGCCGGGATGGCCAGCGCCAATGCGCAGGGGCAGGTGATGATGAGCACGGAGATTGCGGCGATCAGCGCGGCATGGGTCGATTGCCCGGCCAGCAGCCAACCGATCAGCGTGACGGCGGCTGCCGAATGCACCATCGGCGCGTAACCGCGCGCGATCCGGTCGCTCAACTGGACATAACGCGAGCGCGCATGAATGGCCTTGTCGAGCAGCCGGTCGATATCGTCGAGAAAGGTGTTCTCGCCCGCCGCCGTCACCTGCAATGTGAGCGTGCCGCTGAGATTGAGGCTGCCGGCATAAAGCTGTTCGCCGCTTTTCGTCTTGCGCGGCAGGGTCTCGCCGGTGACGAGGCTCTCGTCGATGGTAGAATGTCCGCCGACAACATGCCCGTCGGCCGGAATGCGCTCGCCCGGACGCACCAGAATGCGGTCGCCGACACGCAGGGCCGCTGCGGGCACGCGCACCAATTCGCTATTGCCGGTCAGGCGATGCGCGTGATCGGCCTTCAGCGCGGCGAGATTGCCGGCCACCGCGCGGGTGCGCCGCCGCATCACCTGATCGAGCGTGCGTCCGCACAGCAGGAAGAAGATCAGCATGATCGCGGAATCGAAATAGGCGTGTTCGGCCGAATGCGCGGTTTCGTAGAGCGACAATCCGAGCGCCAGCAGGATGCCAAGCGAGATCGGCACGTCCATGTTGACGCTGCGCGCCTTCAGCGCCTGCCATGCCGAGCGGAAAAACGGTTGTCCGGCATAGGCGGCAGCCGGCAAGGCGATGCCCGCCGACAGCCAGTGAAACAGGTCGCGCGTCTCCGGTGAAATGTCGGTCGCATTGCCCGACCAGACCGAGACCGACAGCAGCATGATATTCATCGCCGCGAAGCCGGACACGGCAAGGCAGCGCATCAGGAAACGGGTATAGGCCGCGTCCTTCTCCTCGCTCTGTTCGTTCCGGAACGGATTGGCCTGGTAGCCCATGCGTTCCAGCGAGGCGATCGCGATGGCCGGATCGAAGGTCTTGTCCTTCCAGACCAGCGTCAGCCGCCGGTTGGTGAAATTCAGCCGCGCATCGCTGACGCCATCGAGCGCCTTGAGCGATTTCTCGATGCGGCCGATGCAGCCGCCGCAATGAATGCCGTCCACCACCACGTCCATGCTGGCGGAGCCGTCCGGCTGCCGGCGGGTATAGTGCGAGAAATCGCGCGCGGTCATTTGAGCATCACCCGGCTGACGGAGCGATACAGCCGCTCCTCGCCGCGGATCACGTCGAGGGTCAGCACCCATTGCCCTGCTGCGGCATCGGTGGTGCCGCGATGGCGGCCGCTCGCGTCGCGCTGAAGCGACAGCACATGATCGCGGCGGGTGATGGCCGGATGCGCCAGCCGCGCATTGACCACGACGCCCGGAACGGTCTGCCCGTTCGCATCTCGCACGCCGACCTCGATCAGCGCAGCACCCGTGGCATCGCGCGCCACCTGTCCGTCCACCTGCCAGTGCAGGTCGTCCTGCCTTGCGGCACGCGCTTCCTCCGCCGGATAGGCGAGGCCCGCGCGATAGGCGCTGTCGGTCTGCAGGCCTGTGAAGGTGGTGACGGCGAAGCGGATCATCACGGCGTTGACGGTGGCGATCACGCCGAAAAAGGCGATGAAACAGAGCAGCACCATGCGGCCGGTGACCTGGCGCGGCTGACGGAGGGATGGCGTCTGGGTGTTCATTTTGTTCGCTCCGGAGCCCGGAAGTGATCGCGTGCCTGCGCCCATTCGCCGGATTCCATATCGACCAGATGGAAGACGACCGGCGTGGAAGCGGGCGGGGCATGTTCGTAATTGGAAACCAGCACGCGGAATTCGCGGGTCTGGTCGGGACCGACCTCGACGATCTTCTCGGCGCCGAGCGGCAGACCGGCAATCTCGATGGTGTGCGCGGGGAGGCCCTGCAGGGTCAGCGCGAAACGGCGCGGCTCTTGCCGCTTGTTGAGAATGCGGATGGTGTAGCCGTTGCGGATCGCGCCGTCGGCGAGCCGCACATAGACCGGATTGCGGTCATGGATCGCGTTGAGGTCAAAGGCGTGCCGGGTTAACAGCGCATAGAGCATGATGCCGCCGACGGCGGCGATGATCAGTGCATAGAGAACCGTGCGGGTGCGCACGATCTTCTGCAATGGCGGCTCGCCGGCCAGCCGATGCTTGAGGTTGATATCGCTGTCATAGCCGATCAGCCGCGGCGGGCGGCCGATCTTCTCCATGATGTTGTCGCAGGCGTCGATGCACAGCCCGCACTGGATGCATTCGAGCTGCGAGCCGTTGCGGATATCGATGCCGGTCGGGCAGACATTCACGCACATCCGGCAATCGATGCAATCGCCGGCGGGCAGGCCATCGAGCTTCAGTTGTTCGCTCTTCTTGACCGAGGCGCGCGGCTCGCCGCGATCATAGCGATAGGTGACGTTGAGCGCATATTCGTCGGTCAGCGCCGCCTGGATGCGCGGCCAGGGGCACATGTAGGTACAGACCTGCTCGCGCATATGTCCGGCGAGGATATAGGTCGTGGCAGTCAGCGCCGCGATCCAGCCATAGGCCATGAGCGGCGCCTGTCCGGTCGCAAGGTCGCGCACCAGCGTCGGCGCATCGGAGAAATACAGCACCCATGCGCCGCCGGTCCACCACGCGACCATCAGCCAGAGAAAATGCTTTGCGCCCTTGCGGGCGATGCGTTGCGCCGTCCACGCCCCGGCATCGGACTGCATCTGCTGGCGGCGGTCGCCTTCGACAAAGCGCTCGATGGCGAGGAACAGATCTGTCCACACCGTCTGCGGACACAGATAGCCGCACCAGACGCGGCCGGCGACCGCGTTCATCAGGAACAGCACCATCGCCGCAATGATGAGAAGCCCGGTGAAGAAATAGACTTCCTGCGGCCAGATCTCGATGAAGAAGAAATAGAAGCGGCGGCCGGGAAAATCGATCAGCACCGCCTGGTCGGGCGCATCCGGTCCCCGGTTCCAGCGCACGAAGGGCAGCAGGTAATAGATGCCGAGCGTGACGATCAGCAATGCCCATTTGATCCGGCGGAAGGTGCCGTGCACGCTTTGCGGATAGATCTTGCGGCGGGGCTGATAGAGCGGCGGCTGGATGTCCGGCGCGAACGGGTCCGGCGGCGCCGGCGCGCCGGCGGGTTCGCCGGCAAGGCCCTTCGCTTTCGGATCGACAAGCGCCGCGTCCATGACGTTATCTTTCGCCGCCACCCAACGTATGCACATAGACCGCCAGCGACTTGATGGTGGTGTCGTCGAGCCGCGGCGAGAAGGCTGGCATCACCGCCCCGCGTCCATTGACGATCGCCTCGATAATGGCCTCGGTACTGGAGCCGTACAGCCAGATCTGGTTGGTCAGATTGGGCGCGCCCATTTCGCGGTTGCCCTTGCCGGCATCGCCGTGACAGGCCGCGCAATTGTCGGCGAAGACCTGCTTGCCGCGCGCAAGATCGGAATTGGCGGCCGGCTCAAGGCCCGACAGTGTGCGGACATAAGCAGCGACCGCCACGATATCCGGCCGCTCCAGCAGCTTGTCGCGTCCGAAGGCGGGCATAACGCCGAGACGGGTCTCGCCGTCGGTGGAGCGCACGCCGTGGCGGATCGTCCTCGCAATGTCGTCGAGCGTGCCGCCCCACAACCAGTCGTCGTCGTTGAGATTGGGATAGCCGCGCGCACCGCCGCCACCGGCGCCGTGACAGGGCGCACAATTGTCGGCGAAGGCCGCGCGGCCCTGCGCACGTGCGAAGGAGAGCAAATTCTGGTCGCCCAGAATATCGTCGAGCGGGGCCGCGGCGATCTTCTGTACCATCGCGCCGCGCTGCGTCTGCAGCGCGGCAAGATCCTGCGCAACCGCCGTGCGCGAATTCCATCCCAGGACACCGGACGTATAGCTCGTCACCAGCGGCCAGGACGGATAGACGACCCAGTAACCGACCGACCAGACGATGGTGATGTAGAACAGCCACAGCCACCAGCGCGGCAGCGGATTGTTCAATTCGCGTATGCCGTCCCATTCATGGCCGGTGGTCTCAATGCCGGTTACGTCGTCGACCGGGCGCTTCTGATGCGCTGCCATCGTCTCGATCCTCGTCTCTCAATCCTCGTCCAGGGGAATGCGGCTCGCATCGTCGAACTTCTTCTTGTTCGATGGCCAGAACGCGTAGGCCACGACGGCGAGGAACACGCCGACGAAATAGATGAGTCCCCAGGTCTGTGCGAATTCGGCGAATTGCCGGTAGGTCTCGGTCATCGGACTTGTCTCGATGTCATCTCAGCGGATGTTGGCCTTGTTGTCGTAGAGTTTGAAATCGACCTGCGTGCCAAGCATCTGCAGATAGGCGATCAGCGCATCGGCTTCGGTGATACGCGCGGGATTGCCGTCGAAATCGCGCGCTTGCGCATTCGGGTAGCGCGTCTGCAAGGCGTCGATATCCGCATGATCGGTCGTCGCCTGGATGCGCAGGTCGGCGCGCGCATTGTCGATCATCTCCTGCGAATAGGGGACGCCGAGCCAGGCCTGCACCTTCAGGTCGTTTGCGATATGCGCGAAGTCGAGTTCGGTGCGTGCGAGCCAGGGATAGGCCGGCATGACGGTGCCGGGCACAACCGATTTCGGCGAATTCAGATGGTCGCGGTGCCACTCGTCGGAATATTTGCCGCCGACGCGGGCGAGATCGGGCCCGGTGCGGTTCGATCCCCACTGGAAAGGCCGGTCATACATGCTTTCGGCGGCGAGCGAATAATGCCCGTAGCGCTCGACCTCGTCGCGCAGCGGCCGGATCATCTGCGAATGGCAATTGTAGCAGCCCTCGCGGATGTAGATGTTGCGGCCGGCCAGTTCGAGCGGCGTAAAGGGCCGCACGCCCGACACCTTCTCGATGGTGCTCTTCAGATAGAAAAGCGGGACGATTTCCACCAAACCGCCGATCGAGATGACCACCAGAACGCCGATCACCAGCAGCAGCGAGTTCTTTTCGAAAATGTCGTGTTTGGCCCAAACCGACATGATGATTACTCCGCCGGTGCGAGCGCGGCTTCCGCCTGCGCAGGTTCAACGGACCGGACTGTTTTCCAGAGATTGAAGACCATGATGAGCGCTCCGGCGAGGAACAGCGCGCCGCCGAGCGCCCGGATCACATAGAAGGGATGCATCGCCTCGACGGTCTCGATGAAGGAATATTCGAGGAAGCCGAGGCTCGTATAGGCGCGCCACATCAGACCTTGCAGGATGCCCGACACCCACATTGCGGAAATGTAGAGCACGATGCCGATGGTCGAGATCCAGAAATGCCAGTTGACGAGCTTGAGCGAATACAGCTCGCGCTTGTTCCACAGCCACGGCACCAGGCAATAGATCGCGCCGAAAGAGATATAGCCGACCCATCCGAGCGCGCCGGAATGCACATGGCCGATGGTCCAGTCGGTGTAATGCGAGAGCGAATTGACCGCCTTGATGGACATGAGCGGACCCTCGAAGGTCGACATGCCGTAGAAGGCGACCGACACCACCATCATGCGCAGCACCGGATCGGTGCGCAGCTTGTCCCATGCGCCCGACAGCGTCATCAGACCGTTGATCATGCCGCCCCATGAGGGCATCCACAGCATGATCGAGAAGGTCATGCCGAGCGTCTGCGCCCAGTCCGGCAATGCCGTGTAATGCAGGTGATGCGGACCGGCCCAGATATAGAGGAAGATCAGCGCCCAGAAATGGATGATGGAGAGCCGGTAGGAATAGACCGGACGGTCGGCGCGCTTGGGGATGAAGTAATACATGATGGCGAGGAAGCCGGCGGTGAGGAAGAAGCCCACCGCGTTGTGCCCGTACCACCATTGCACCATGGCGTCCTGTACGCCCGCCCAGACGATGTAGGATTTGGGCGAGAACAGCGACACCGGGATCGCGGCATTGTTGCCCAGATGCAGGACCGCGATCGTCAGGATGAAGGCGAGATAGAACCAGTTGGCGACGTAGATATGCGGTTCGGTGCGCCGCTTCAGCGTGCCGAGAAAGACCAGCAGATAGACGACCCACACCACAGTGAGCCACAGGTCGGCATACCATTCCGGCTCGGCATATTCCTTCGACTGGGTGATGCCGAGCAGATAGCCCGTGCCGGCAATCAGGATGAAGAAGTTGTAGCCGAGCACGACAAACCAGGGCGACAGGTCGCCGGCGAGCCGCGCGCGTGATGTGCGCTGCACGACATAGAAGGACGTTGCGATCAGCGCGTTGCCGCCAAAGGCGAAGATCACAGCCGATGTGTGCAGCGGGCGGATGCGGCCGAAGGACAGCCAGGCGAGATCGAAATTCAGGACCGGATAGGCCAGTTGCAAGGCCGCCAGCAGACCGACCGAGAAACCGGCAATGCCCCAGACCATCGCCGCGACGGTCGCGAACTTGACCGGGCCCATGTTGTAATTCGGCCGGCCGGCAATCGTCAGCGGCGGCATTTCCGCCGGGCGGCTGAAATAGCGATCGACGATGGCGATCACGGCGGCAATGCTGCCGGCCGAGAACAGATAGGCATGAAACGCATATTCCGGCGTATGCGCCATCGCCGCCACCAGCAGCGACAGAAAGGCGAGGGCGGCGAACACGAGCGCAGCGCCGCTCTCGCCGAGGGTCATGGATTTGATCGGAATGGCGTTGGGATGTGACATGGGAATCCGCGCGGCTTGTTGTCGGGGGATCGAATGACGCATGTCGCGGGTGCGTCGCTTGATGCAGGTCAAGCGCGGCCTAAAATGCAAAGCGAAGTTTTGCCTGTGGCACCAAAGGCGCAACCGGAAAGTCAAACCGGTTGATGTAGCGCAAGGCTGGGAGTCGCGATTCGGGAGATAAGGCGGAATATTCTCTCGCCAGCCCGGAGGCAGCCATGACTTCCCAATCGATCGCGCGGCCGTCAGGCCTTTTCAATGCTCTCGGCGATGCCTGGGCGCGTTATCGCAAGCGGCGTGCCGCTCTGGCGGAATTGCGCGCGCTCGGCGATGTGGAGATCGACCGCATCGTGAAGGATGCCGGGCTGACTTTCCACGATCTGCTCGATCTGGCCAAGCGTGACGGCGAGGCAGCCTCGCTGCTCTACCGCCGTCTGAAGAATTCGGGCATCGATGCACAAGGCATCGACGTCGGTGTGCTGCGCGATCTGCAGCGCTGCTGCGCGATGTGCGAGAGCAAAACGCAATGTGCGCACGATCTTGAGGACAAGCCGCAGCCGCAGGCGGCGAGCTGGCCCGCTTATTGCCCGAACAAGCCGACCATCGAGGCGCTTGGTCAGTGCAAATGCCATTGACGTTTTGTGCGGGCTTTCGCAGCATGGCGGTCATGAGAAGAATCGCCATGCTGTCGCTGACAGCTTTCATCCTGTCGCAAGGTGCAGTCTTCGCCGCGCCGAATGTGCAGCGTGGGGTGTCGCTGGCCCGCACCTATTGCGCGCAATGCCATGCCATCGACAGGGTCAGTCCCAGTCCGCTGACGATCGCGCCGCCCCTGCGCGATCTGCACAAGAAATATCCGGTCGAGACGCTGGAAGAATCGCTTGCGGAAGGCCTTGTGACCGGCCATCCGACGATGCCGGAATTCCGCTTCGAGGTCGATCAGATCAACGACTTCATCGCCTATCTGAAGAGCCTGCAATAACCGGGCGGACTTGCCGGCAGCGGAGTCCGCAAGGCTTACTCGTCGAGGATTGCCACCGCGCGGGTCCAGCCGGCCGACCCGCCTTTCACCTTGACCGGGAAGCACGACACCATGAAGCCGTGCGGCGGCAGGCTTTCCAGGTTGTGCAGCTTCTCGATGTGGCAATAGCCGATATCGCGCCCGGCCTTGTGCCCCTCCCAGATGATCGAAGGATCGTGGTCGCGGGCATAGCGTTGCGCGGTGAAGGAGAACGGCGCATCCCAGCTCCACCCGTCGATGCCGGTGACACGGACGCCGCGCTCGGTCAGATAGAGCGTCGCCTCGCGCCCCATCCCGCAACCCGAATCGACATAATCCGGTGCGCCGTATCTGGCGCCGGCGGCGGTATTCACCAGTACGATGTCCAGCGGCTTCAACGCGTGACCGATCCGCGCCAGCTCGGTTTCGACATCCTTCGCCGTTGCAACATAGCCAGCGGGGAAATGCCGGAAGTCGAGTTTCACGCCGGGCTGGAAACACCAGTCGAGTGGAACCTGATCGATGGTCATCGCCGGCCTGGGCGCGCCCAGCGCGTGATCCATGGTCGGATGAAAATGATACGGCGCGTCGAGATGGGTCCCGTTATGGGTCGTGATCTCGACCTTCTCCAGTGCCCATCCGGCGCTGTCGGGGAGATCGCCTGCCTGTAGGCCGGGGAAGAAACCGCGGATGCGATCGATGGTCTGGTCGTGCCGCAGATATTCGATTTTCGGCAACGCCACCGGTGGGTCGCTGGCCACGTCGGTTTCCAGCGGGATCGAGATATCGACAATACGGCGGGCCATGCGTGTTCCTCAGGGTGCGATGCGGTCTGCTGGCATTGACGCGGTCGGACCGCTCCCCTAGCGTTTCCAGCAAAACAGGAGGAGATTTGCAATGATGTTGCGTTTGCTGAGCGGTGCTGCCGCGCTTGTGATGGTGTCAACGGCTGCCGTCGCCCAGAATTATCCGACACGCTCCATCGAGGTCATCATCCCGTTTGCTGCAGGCGGCGGCGTGGACGTGATCGGCCGCGCGGTTGCGGCATCCGTTGCAGAGCAACTGGGGCAGAGCGCTGTCGTCCAGAATCGCGACGGCGCCGGCGGCACGATCGGCTTCAATACCCTCGCGAATGCGGCGCCGGACGGCTACACGCTCGGCTTCGGCCCCTCCACGCCGATTGCGAATGCGCCCTATCTCGTCAAGGGCGTGCGTTACGAGGTGGATTCGTTCGATTACATCTGCCAGGTGTTCGAGAATGTCTTCTCGATTGCCGTCGGTCCCACCTCGCCGATCAAGACCGCGAAAGAGCTGTTCGCCGCGGCCGGAACAAAGGGTCTGACTTTCGGTCATGCCGGGCTGGGCTCGATCCCGCATCTGTCGGTGGAGAATCTGGCCGAAGCGCTCAAGGTCAAGGTGCAGCATGTGCCCTTCCGCGGCGATGCCGCGATGCTGCCGGTGCTGATCAAGGGCGATCTCGATTTTGGCGCCCCGGCAATCTCCTCGATCCGCGGCAATCCCGGTATCCGGCCGCTGGTCGTGTTTTCCGAGAAGCGCCACCCGTCCTATCCTGATGTGCCGACCGCAGGCGAACTCGGCGTGAAGACCGCCGTGCCGCCCGGACAGAACGGGCTCTATGCGCCGAAGGGGCTGCCCAAGGAGGTGAAAGATACGCTGGAACATGCCTGCGCGCAGGCTGTGAAAGCGGAGACCGTGCTGAAGGTCATCAACAATGCCGGCCTCAGCCCCGCCTATCTCACCGGTCAGCAATTCCGTGACCAGACTGTCGCTGATTACAAGTTCAAGGGCGAATTGATCAAGCGGCTCGGGCTCGGCCAGAACTAGCGGGATCGATATCCGTAGCCAGACAGGCGCAACTGAGACAGGCGCAGCCATGCCCATCGACCCGGACCGGCTGCGCCAGATCGCCTTTCCCGATATCGAGCAGGCTTACAAACCGCGCGACGTGATGCTCTATGCGCTCGGTATCGGGCTCGGGCAGAACAACACCGATCCGCATGAACTGGCCTTCGTCTATGAGCGCGGACTGAAAGTCTTGCCGACCTATCCGGCGGTGCTCGGCTTCTCTCCCTTCATGCTGCGCGATCTGCCGACCGGCATCGACTTTACCCGGACCGTGCATGGCGAGGAGCGGATCGAGATCCATCGCCCGCTTCCCGTGCAGGGACATATCGTGGCGCGTACGCGGCTGATCGATGTGATCGACAAGGGCGCCGGCAAGGGCGCGCTGCTGCTGATGGAGCGCAGTATCGGCGACAAGGCGAGCGGACAGGCGCTGGCCACCATCACGCAGACGGTGTTCTGCCGTGGCGACGGCGGCTTCGGTCCGGTGCGGCCGTCGCCGCCTGCGCATCGCGTGCCGGAGCGCGTACCCGATCTTTCCTGCGATCTCCCCACACGCTCTGAGACGGCGCTGATTTATCGGCTCTCGGCCGATCTCAATCCGCTGCATGCCGACCCGGAGGCCGCGAAAGCGGCCGGGTTTCCGCGGCCGATCCTGCACGGTCTTGCCAGTTTCGGCGTTGCCGGGCACGCGATCCTGCGCTGCATCTGCGATTACGATCCCGCGCGGATCGCAGCCATCGGCGGGCGCTTCACCGCGCCGGTCTTTCCCGGCGAGACCATCCGCACGGAAATCTGGCGCGACGGCAGCGCGGTGAGCTTCCGCGCGCGCGTTAAGGAGCGCGATGCGGTGGCCATCGACAACGGTTTCGTGGAGTTGCAGTGATGGCGCAGCGGCGTGAAAGCGAAGAACTGACGGCCATCCGCGACAGCGTGCGCGCGCTTTGCGCGGATTTCCCCGGCGAATACTGGCGCGATCTCGATCGCGAGCGCGCCTATCCGGAGGCTTTTGTCGCTGCGCTGACAAACGCCGGCTTTCTCGCCGCGCTCATCCCGGAAGATTATGGCGGCAGCGGACTGCCGATGCGGGCCGCCGCTGCCCTCATGGAGGAAATACACGCCGCCGGCTGCAACGGCGCGGCGTG
>JAEVZN010000616.1 GCA_023392205.1 Pseudomonadota bacterium | reverse complement strand
GGTATTCCCATGCTTGTCGACCGTGATGATCACCTTGGCGGGGTCGAGACCGAGCTTGATCACCGACCCGTCGATAATTCGCCGGTTGGCCTGATGCGGCACGAACCAGTCCAGATCGCGTTCGCTGTAGCCGGTCGCCGCAAACGCCTCCTTGATCACATCGGTGATCATGGAGACGGCGTGCTTGAACACCTCGCGGCCCTCCATGCGCAGATGTCCGACCGTCTGTGTCGATGACGGTCCGCCATCCACATAGAGCTTGTGCTTGTGCCGCCCGTCGGAGCGCAGACGCGTGATCAGGATCCCGCGGTCGGCCATCGTGCCCGGCTGTTCCTGGGCCTCGATCACCACCGCACCGGCGCCGTCCCCGAACAGCACGCAGGTGGTCCGGTCGCTCCAGACGAGGATGCGCGAGAAGGTTTCAGCACCGATCAAAAGGGCACGCCTCGCCACGCCGGCGCGCAGGAGACCGTCGACCGTGCCGAGTCCGTAGACGAAGCCCGCGCATACGGCCTGCAAATCGAAAGCCGCCCCATGCGTGATGCCGAGACCGGCCTGGATTGCCACCGCGGTCGCCGGAAAGGTGTTGTCGGGTGTGGATGTGGCGCAGACGATCAGGTCGATATCCTGAGGACTTAGCCCGGCATCGTCGAGCGCCGCCTGAGCCGCCTTGATACCAAGATGAGACGTGAACTCGCCTTCCGCCGCAACATGCCGCTCGCGGATACCGGTACGCTGCACGATCCACTCGTCGGAGGTGTCGACCCGTTTGGCGAGATCGGCATTGGTCAGCACCTGCTCCGGCAGATAGCAGCCCGCGCCGATAATGACGGAACGCAGCATCACGATGCCGCTCCGGCCGCAGGCTTATCCAGCCCGGATGTCTCTGCCTCGACACGTGCGTCCGGTACCAATGCCTGTCCGATCTTGGCCATGAGTTCGTATCGAACCATCTGGTAGCCGATCTCCACAGCCGCCGAAAAGCCGCCGGCATCGGCGCCGCCATGGCTCTTGATGACGATGCCATTCAATCCGAGAAACACGCCGCCATTGGCGCGGCCAGGATCCATCTTCTCGGCCAAAGCACGGAAAGCGCTGCGGGCAAAGAGATAACCGATCTTGGTCCAGATGCTGCGCTTCATGGCAGCTTTCAGATAACCGGCGATCTGGCGTGCCGTGCCCTCGGCGGTTTTCAGGGCGATATTGCCGGCAAAGCCTTCCGTCACGACCACATCGACGCTTCCCTTGCCGATATCGTCGCCTTCGACAAAGCCGGCATATTCCAGATGCGGCAACGCGCGGTCGCGCAGGAGCTGCCCGGCCTGCCGGACCTCATCCAGACCCTTGACCTCCTCGACGCCGATATTCAGGAGGCCGACCCGCGGACGATCGATACCGAGCACGATGCGCGCCATGGCGCTGCCCATGACCGCCATATCGATCAGATGCTGCGTGTCCGCGCCGATGCTGGCGCCGAGGTCGAGGACCACCGATTCGCCGCGCAAGGTCGGCCAGATGGCGGCAATGGCCGGGCGCTCGATGCCCGCCATGGTCCGCAGGTGAACCTTGGCCATGGCCATCAGCGCGCCGGTATTGCCGGCCGAGACCGCGACATCGGCCTCGCCCTCCTTGACCGCATCGATGGCCAGCCACATCGAGGATTTCAGCCGTCCCTGCCGCAAGGCCTGGCTCGGCTTGTCGTCCATCCGGACGGCCACATCGGTGTGGACAACCTGCGAGACCGCCTTCAGGGCAGGATGAGCGGCAAGTTCAGGCTCGATCAGGGCGGCGTCGCCATAGAACAAGAACGTCGATTCCGGATGCCGCGCATGCGCCAGTGCGGCGCCGGGGATCACCACAGCCGGACCGTGGTCGCCACCCATGGCATCCAATGCGATGCGGACCTTGTCTAGCATGTACCGACCTTAACGGACGCCCTGTCGGACCGAAAGTTTGCGGATCGAAAGTGTCATGCGATCACGCTCAGGCGCGGGTCGCGGCGGGCGCGGACCATAACCGTTCGGCGGCGGGATACAAATCCCAAGACTGAACCCGCCGCCAAGACTGAACCCGCAATGTCTCGCTCACTGCGTTCCGCCCTAGGAGCGCTTCTTGAGTGCCGCCAAGGCCGCAAACGCCTTCGGGGGCTCTTCCGAACCGATAATCTGCGGCTCGAATACGACGCCCGGCTTGCGTGGATAGGGGTCGATCGCCACCAGGAAATGTTCTGCCGCGAGCAGCCCCAAATCCACAGATCCATCAATCATTGGCTCCGGGGGTTCCGCTTCCAGATCGATTTCGTCCTCCAGCGCATTGGCAGTTTTGTCCATCAAGGACAAGGCGGGCGCGAAGGTCACATCGACAGGATCAAGAATTTTCTGCTGGATATCCTCGAGGGTTACAACACACTTCTGAACCAGACTAGCTGCAACTTCGCCTGCAACATGAAGCATGCCCGCACTTTGCCGGGTCAGTTCGAATTCCGCTGTCAGGATGCTCAGATCGACGAGGTTGCCAGCCCGCTGCAACGCCGCGCGGACGCCCGCATCGGCCTCGATCCGGACATGCAAGCTCTCTCCCTCCGGCACGTCGTCGCGCGAGACCTTGTGGCTCCAGGCATCCGCACCCGTGATTTCGAAGCTTTTGTTCATGACGGGTCGCCCTGCCCGATCTGGGCGGATGTGGCATCAACCAGATCTGGATCCGGCCAGAACACTTCTCCCGCGCAAAGCCGCTCGGCCGCCTGGCCATTCAGGCTATCCATGGCCGCGACCATGTAGGCGGCAAGCCGCGCGCCCGTCTCCCGGCCAGCGCCGGAATAGATGTTGCGCCGCAAGCCGGCCTGCAATGCATCCCTGTCGCGCGACTTCAGCGCCTTCATGTAAGTGCCGTGGCGACCAAAGAAAGCCGCACCCAGCTGGCGCATATCCTTGGGCACTTTCAGATCGCTCACGCCTTGCTCGCGCAGGTGATCGTCCATGTCCTGGCAGAAGCGGTCGAACAGAGCCTGTCCGAGCGCGGCGGGATCCTTGCCGGCCTGTGACAGCCGCTCGAAGACGAGTGCAAGATGCAGCATCAGCAGGTCCAGCCGGCCATTCACCGTGTCGGGAACCGCATAGCCACGGTAGAAGACAGGCGTGCGCGCCTGCGCCACGATGGCGCCATAGAGCGCATCGATGGTGGCAGTCTGGGGGGCGCGGCGAAAAAGCGATAGCATCGGACCTTATTAGGACCGGACGGCGTCTATCGCCATACCCTTTCCTGATCACAATGGCTGTTCCTGCCGTTCTTGCCAGCGGCGGCCGTAACGGATAGTCGAAGCTGTATGTCGAAAGATGGTCGGATGAGTTTGCGAGCGCCCCGGCGGCGCGTGAAACTGGGGCTCGGGGTGGTCCTGCTGGCGCTGTCGCTTTCGGGTTGCGGCGGGCTGGAACAGACGTTCCAGCGTGGCTACGTGGTTCCGGAGGGGGCGCTGGAGCAGATCCCGCTCGGCTCGAGCCAGGAACAGGTGCTGATCGTGCTCGGCACGCCGTCGACAGTGGCAACGGTCAGCGGCGAGGCATTCTATTACATTTCCCAGCGTGGCCAGAAGGCCGCGGCCTTCCTGCCGCAGAAGGTTGTCGATCAGCGCGTGGTCGCCGTCTATTTCGACAAGGACCGCCGCGTCACCCGTCTGGCCGATTACGGGATGCAGGACGGCAAGATTTTCGACTTTGTCAGCCGCTCGACGCCGACCGGCGGCAACGAACTCTCTTACCTCACCTATCTGTTCAAGGTCATCGGACTGCAGGAATAGACGTTCCCCGCGCAGGCAATCAGTCCGACGCAACCTGCTGCGCCCGTGAAAAAAGCCCCGCCAATTGGCGGGGCTTTTCCGTTTCACGCGGCCGGATGCGCAATCAATGCGCCAGCACCGCCAGCAGCAGGAGCGCCACGATGTTGGTGATCTTGATCATCGGGTTGACGGCCGGACCGGCCGTGTCCTTGTAGGGATCGCCGACGGTATCGCCGGTCACGGCCGCCTTGTGGGCTTCCGAACCCTTGCCTCC
>JAEVZN010000605.1 GCA_023392205.1 Pseudomonadota bacterium | reverse complement strand
CCCAATGGGCGCGCGCATTGGCGGTCCAGACGCCATACCCCGCGCCGATGCCGCCATACTCGCCGCCGAGCGATAATGTTCCCCCCATCGGGGCGCTCATGCTCACCCCGCCAGTAACACGGCCTGACCAGCCATCGACGAGGCCCACATTCGGTACACTCACGGGCAACGCGTCGTCCGACGAGAAGCGCCAGTCACCATAGAAGCCGAGATAAGGCGCCAGCGAGAATGCATTGTATTGCGATGGCGCGATCACACGACCGCCGAGCGACACGCGGCCGGTGGAAAAGCTGCGATCCGCCTGCAGCGTGCCAAGACTGTCTGTCCAGGCATCCTGCCTCTCCCACAGCGCATAGACCTTGGCGGATGGTTCGAGGATATAGGCCGCGTAGCGATAGGAGCCCGCGAGTCCGGTCGAGACGAGCCAGCGCGAACCGTCGAAATTGCCGGCCGCAATTCCCGCGGTCGCGTCATAGGAAATGCCCGACCAGCCCAGCATTGCGTCCCAGCGCAAGGTCGGTGCGATCTGCCACGCGGCATATCCACCGACCGTGCCGCCATCGCCCTTCAGCCTGCCGGAGAGCGCATCGAAATTATAACGGAAATCCTCATACCCGCCGAAGACGCCGATCAGGATGTTCGGGGCCACCTTGTAACCGACGCCGCCGGTGACGTTGATCTGATTACCGTCAACCGTTTGGGATTTGTCCCAGCCCGAGCCGCGCACGTCGAGCCAGGCGCTCCAGCGGCGCTCGAAGACCGGCGACAGCGGTGGAGCCTTTGCGACGTTACGCCCGGCGGCATAAGCGAGCGCCGAGAATGCTTCTTCGGTGCGCGCAGAAGGCGATTGCGTGGCGCGCGCCGCGCGAGGCTCAGCGGCAAAATTAAGCGTCATGCCGTTCGGCCCGATCGTTACCGGATTGCCGCCATCGGCGAAGGCCGCGTCGATGGCGCCGCCAACCGAGCCGCTGATGGCCGTGCCGGAGGCCTGCGCCGCCATGGTCGAGCCCTGAATCTGCACATTGCGCAGCTTCTGGCTGTTTATATTCGTATTGTTGTTCGGTGAAATGCCCGGCGTACACGTTGCGCTGACGTTCGCGGCGCCCGTGCTGTAAAGGCCGAAATTCTGAATGTAGATGGCTTGATACTCGCTTCTGAGTGTTGTGTCTCCCGTTCCCGTCACCGTATAGCTTCCGAGTGTCGCGCCCGGAAAACCTGAAGGGCCGTTGAATTGAGCGAGGATTGCACCACCAGCGGAGGGCCGCAAAAACCACTGCGAGTCGAGCCAACCCGGAGAGGCATTGGTCGAAATCTTGAATTCAATGCGATCACCCGGCGCAAAGCCGGTAATGGTCTTCACAGAAAGCGGCGGCGGATACACGACCGAGTCGTCGAACCCGCCCGCATTCACAGCATCACACCCCGCCGACGCCAGCGCGGTACTACTCGCACCCAACAAAAAAGCTGAGGCAACAGCACTGAAGACAATGCCACGCACAACAGCAGGGCTTTCTGCCCTGCATCGCATTCCGATTCCCACGAGACGCCCTGCCCCCGATCAGCGCCTTTGCCCCCACGACAAGCGCGACCTTTCGGAACCGTAAGTGCGTGTGCTTGTGCGGTAAATGGTACCGCAGCCGTTAAACACGACCTTTTCTGTTCGAAATCACAATTTCCGAATTGTCCACAGAGAATCGGGTCGTTAGCGCGTTTCCTGCGGCTCGGTGGCCGCATGCGGATCGCTGGTCGCGCTCTTGCTGGCGGCCGCCATCTTCTTGCTTGCCTTGCGCAGCCGCTCGACTTCCGCCATGCGGATATCGGCAAGCCGCTGGGTCGCGACATCTTCCGGGAAGTCCAGCGATTCCAGAAGCTGGCCGGCAAGCTGCAAGCTCGATTCCACGGTTTCTGGCACCGCATAACGGCAGCCGAGCTGTGTCAGCCTCATCCCGTGATCTGCGTCGCGCGCACGCGCAAGGATCGTGGCCTTGGGACGGATCTTTTTGATCTCCTGAACCATGCGCTCGGTCGCGTCCGGCTGCGCGAGTGTCACGACGAATGCACGTGCATGTTTCGCACCGGCGCGTTCCAGCAATTCGCCGCGGCTGGAGTCGCCGAAATAGACCATGCGGCGCAATTCGCGCTGCTCGGATACCACGGCGCCGTTGGTGTCGAGCGCCACCCACGGCACCTTCTGCGCATCGAGCACCTGCGCCACCATCTGTCCGACCCGTCCGAAGCCGCCGATCACCACGTGATCGCGCAGGTCGCTCACCGCCGCTTCCGGCGAATGGTGATCGTGGTCGAGTGGCTCCAGTTTTTCGGCAAGCCTGCGCGCCAGTACCGCCAGCAGCGGCGTCACCATCATGCTCAAGCCCGCCACCGCGATGGCGGATGTCGCCACATCCGGACCCAGAAGCCCCTTCCCGCGCGCAAGCCCGATCACGATGAAGGCGAACTCCCCGCCCTGCGCCAGCAGCAGCGCGACCTCGATCGCCGCCGGGCGCGCGACACCGAACAGCCGCGCCGCGGCATAAAGAATGGCGGCCTTCAGGACGATCAGGATCGTCAATGCCAGCAGAATCGGCCCGATATTCGCCCACACCACCTGCAGGTCGATCAGCATTCCCACGGTGACAAAGAAGATACCGAGCAGCAGGCCCTTGAACGGATCGAGATCGACCTCGATTTGATGGCGGTATTCGCTGTCGCTGAGTAGCAATCCGGCGAGGAAGGCGCCAAGCGCCACCGACAATCCGGATGCGCCAGTGGCCGACGAAATGCCCACCACGATCACCAGCGAAATCGCCATAATCAATTCGCGCGAGCCGGTGCGCGCGGCCGAACGCATCAATGGCGTCACGATATAGCGCCAGACCACAAGGATCAGGAACACTGCCGCGAAAGCCTGCAGGAATGGCAGAAAATAGTCGATGATCTCGCGGTTGCCCGCATTGCGAGCCTCGAGAATGCCAATGCTGAACAGGATCGGCACAACGCACAGATCCTGGAACAGCAGCACCGAGAGCGCGATCCGTCCGACCGGCGCGGCTGCGCGGTTCTGGTCGATCAGCAACTGCATGACAATGGCGGTCGACGACAGCGCAAAGCACATGCCGACGATGACCCCGGTCGGCGGCGCAAAACCGCTGTAGCGCACGATCGCGCCGATGGCGAAGATCGAGACACCCACCTGCAAAGCCCCGACACCCAGCACGTAGCGTCGTAATTGCCAAAGGCGCGGCAACGACAATTCCATGCCCAGCAGAAAAAGCAGAAACACAATACCGAGTTCGGCCAGCGGCTCCGCCCGTGCGGGGTCCTCCAGTGTGATGTATTGCAGCCACGGGAATTGCTGTGCCAGATGGCCAACCCCGAAGGGCCCAAGCGCGAGCCCGACCAGCAGGAAACCCAGGACCGTCCCGACCCGCAAACGGTGCAGCAGCGGCACAATGATGCCGGCCGCGATCAGGAAGATCAGAATGCTCTTGAGATGCTCGGCGTGCAGCACGCAACGATCCTGGCGAAGTTCGGATGAGGGATTGGCCGGCTAGATCGAATCGATGAATACGCGAAGAAATACCTGTATCGCCAGCGCAAACTTGCGCCGCCCGGGACGGATGCCCGGCGGGTCAGTCGTCCTTGATC